>CAZYJP010000208.1:0-4757 GCA_964647795.1 uncultured Thermodesulfobacteriota bacterium | reverse complement strand
CGGGCAGTCCCGTTTGCTCAGCTTGGCCCCGCCCTGCCCGGTGACCAGGGGCAGGTGGGCGTAGGAGGGAGTCGAAAAGCCCAGCAGTCGCTGCAAGTGGATCTGCCGGGGCGTGGAGCCCAGGAGGTCCGCACCGCGGACGACCTGGGTGACTCCAGCGGCCGCGTCATCCACCACGACCGCGAGCTGGTAGGCGAAGGGGCCGTCGGCCCGCCTCACCACGAAGTCCCCCGAGGCGGAAGCCAGGCACGTCTCCACCCGGCCGAGGATCGCGTCGCGATACGCCACGGCGCCTTTCTCCACCCTCACCCGGTGCGCCCGGACGGCTCTGCCGGGGCCCAGACCTCCCCGGCAGGTGCCGGGGTAGACGGGCCCCTCCTCGCCGGGATGGGGCGCCGAGGAGGCGCGGGCAATCTCGGCCCGGGAACATCCGCAGGGGTACACGGCCCCCTTTTCCTGCAACCGGCCCAGGGCTTCCTGGTACGCTTCGACCCGGCGGCTCTGCCACACCACCTGCCCGTCCCACTGGAAGCCGAGGGCCTCCAAGGTGCGCAGGAAATCCTCGGCAGCCCCGGGCACGACCCGGGGCTGGTCCAAGTCCTCGATCCGCAGGAGCCAGCGCCCCCCGGCCCGGCGCGCCAGGGCGTAGCTTCCCACCGCCGCGACCAGGGAGCCCAGGTGCAGAGGCCCGGTCGGGGACGGGGCGAAGCGGCCCACCGGGGCGGGGCTCGGGTCCCCCGCGCTCAGCAACCCCTCGCCTCCGTCGCCACGGTGACGCCGCGAAGTTCCGACACGGGGACCTCCCGAAGGCTGTGCGGACCGACTCCCGCGACTGTGCCCCACCTCGGCGGCCGCTGCAAGATCTCGGCGACCCAGAATCCACCGCAACCTTCTTCGACGGGGCCGGGGAGCCTCGGAGCGCAGCCGCGCGCCGCATCCACCGAAGCGCCAAAGCTGGGGAAAACTGGGGCCGCTCGGCGCACCGCCTCCCCGGGTCACCTCTCGTCGAGACACCGCGGATGGCGCGGTGGAACGGAGGCCCCCCAACCCTGCTCCCCTTGGGGGTGCTGGATCCCGGTCGAGCACTTGGTCTTGACTTTTGGGGCAATCCCGGGTAGACGTTGTCAACCATACGTGTCAACAATTTCTCCCAGAGGTTCCCCATGAAATGGAAGCCTGAAACAGCGGCCATACACGCGGGGCAGACGCCGGACCCCACCACGGGCAGCCGGGCCGTCCCCATCTACCAGACCACGAGCTACGTGTTCCGCAGTGCGGAGCACGCCGCCAACCTCTTCGCCCTGAAGGAGTTCGGCAACATCTACACCCGGATCATGAACCCGACCACCGACGTGTTCGAGAACCGGGTCGCTGCCTTGGAAGGGGGAACCGGGGCTCTGGCGCTGGCCTCCGGGCAGGCGGCGGAAACCCTCGCCCTCTTGAACATCGTGGAGGCGGGGCATGAGGTGGTCGCCTCCGAACACCTCTACGGGGGCACCCGGACCCTCCTCCAGTACACGCTGCCGAAGATGGGGGTCCAGGTCCGCTTCGTAGACCCCCGGGACCCAGACAATTTCCGGAAGGCCGTGACGGAGAAGACCCGGGCGTTCTATGCCGAGAGCGTCGGCAACCCGAAGCTGGACACCCTGGACATCCGCGCCGTGGCCGACGCGGCCCACGCCGTCGGGGTGCCCCTCGTCGTGGACAACACCATGCCGACCCCCTACCTGCTCCGGCCCTTCGACCACGGGGCCGACGTGGTGGTGACTTCGGCCACCAAGTTCCTCGGCGGGCACGGCACGAGCATCGGGGGGGTCATCGTCGACGGGGGACGCTTCGACTGGGGGAACGGCAAGTTCCCTCACTTCACGGAACCCGACCCGAGCTACCACGGGCTCCGGTTCTGGGAGACCTTCGGGGACTTCCCCGGCCTGGGCAACGTGGCCTTCATCCTCAAGGCCCGCGTCCAGTGGCTGCGCGACACCGGGGCGTGCGTGAGCCCCTTCAACTCCTTCCTCTTCCTCCAGGGCCTGGAGACCCTGCACCTGCGCATGGAGCGCCACTCCCAGAACGCCCTGGCCGCCGCGCGATTCCTGGAGTCTCACCCGAAGGTGGGCTGGGTCAGCTACCCCGGCCTCCCGAGCCACCCCACCCACGATCTGGCCCGCCGGTACCACCTCCGGGGCCTCTACGGTGCGATCCTCGGCTTCGGGGTGAAGGGGGGTGCGGATGCCGGCCGCCGCTTCATCGACGGCCTGGAGATCTTCAGCAACCTCGCCAACATCGGCGACGCCAAGAGCCTGGCGATCCACCCGGCCTCCACGACCCACAGCCAGCTGAAACCGGCGGAGCAGGAGGCTGCGGGGGTGACCCCGGATTTCGTGCGGCTCTCCGTGGGGTTGGAGCACGCCGACGACATCCTGGCAGACCTGGATCAGGCCCTGGCCAAGATCTGAACCCTGACTCCCTCGCGCACAGAGGGCCGGCATTGCCGGCCTTCTGTGCGCCGGGGCCCGCCGGCCCTCCCCTCGAGTGTCATCCCACGGAAAAGCGCGCCTTCTTCTTCCGGGTGAGGGCCCCCAGCACCCAGCCCACGAAGAGCACGCCGGCTCCGGCCAGGAACCAGCGCAAGGCCCGGGTTTCGCCCAGGGATCTTGCCCGGCCCTCCAGCCTGCCGACAACCTCCGTCAGTTCCCGGTTCTCCACGCGGAGCCGGTCGCGCTCCGCGACCATTTCCCCGAGCTGCCCAGACGCCTGCAGCAGACTCTCGTATTTCCGGGTCACTTCCTCGTGCTCGCGGGAAGCTCTCTCCGCCTCGCCTCGGAGCGCCGAGAGCTCCTCCTGGAGATCCGACGCCGAGGACGCATGGGCCTTCCTTGCCGCCTCCAACTCCGCCACCGCCCCGTCCCGGCCCCCCTCCAGAGTCAGGACGCGGGTACGCAGTCTCGCCACCTCCTCCTGAAGCCCGGCGGCCACCCGTTCCTTCGGCAACTCGGTGACCGCGTACTGCTCGGCCACCCACCCCTCCTCCCCCTGCTCGGTACGGACCCGGAAAAACCCCGCCTCGGACCCGAGCACCTCCAAGGCCTCGCCGGTGCGCAGCAACCGGATGGTCGCCGCACCGGCATGGGGCCGGTCGCGCAGGTTCACCAGCAGCACGTCCGTGATGTAGCGCGTCTCCGCCCCCGACGCCGGTGCGAGCGCAGCGACGATCAGAAGCACCGCCAACCCGAGCCTGACCCTTCCCATCGTCACCTCCCGGGCGCCGGCGCCCCGCAGTCCCGGCTCCGCCCGAAGACCTTGTAACAAGCCACCGTCACGACCGTCAAATCCTCCGACGGTGCCGTCGGCGCGGTGCAGGGGCCGGAGCTGCTGCCATCCCTCGCCCCATGCGAAAGCTGGTCGTTCTGTGCTATCGTCCCTCTGCCTCCGAAACCAAGCCCACAGCAGCGGGGCCTCGCAGGCCACGGCCCCGTTGCAGGGGAGTGCGTCCCCCATGACCCAAAGCCGAACCCGACGGTGCCCGACCCGCCCCCTCATGGGAATCCTGCTCCTCCTCCTGGCCTGGGCCGCGTCGGGCCCGGCTGGCCCCGCCGTCGCCGGGGAGCCCGGCGACGGGAACTTTCCCCGCACCGAGATCGGGATCCAGACCGGCGGCGGTACCCTCCGCTTCGCCGTGGAGGTCGCCCTGACCCCGGCCCAACAGCAGCGGGGCCTCATGTTCCGAGCCGAGCTCGCCCCCGACGGGGGAATGCTCTTCCTCCACGAGGGGGAGCGGCCCGTGTCCATGTGGATGAAGAACACCCTCATTTCCCTCGACATGCTCTTCCTCGCCGCCGACGGTACCATCGTGAGGATCGCGGAGAAGACGGAGCCTCTTTCCACCCGCACCATCTCCTCGGGCGGGCCGGTGAAGGGCGTGCTGGAGCTTCGGGGCGGCACCAGCCGGAAGCTGGGCATCGTGCCCGGCGACCGGGTTGTGCACCCGGCCTTCTCCCCCGGGGGCTGAACCTTCCCGGCTCTCCCCTTCGCCCAGATCCACCACCGCATTGCCATCCCCCCCTTGACATACCATACACATGTCTGCAATCCTTCCCCTGTCGGCCCCGCGGGCAGAGGGAGGAGAGACCATGGGAAGGACACCACCCGGGGAGACCCGTCAAAAGGTCTTCGCGTTCGTGAGGCAGCGGCTCCTGGCCGGCGACCCGCCCTCGGTGCGGGAGGTGCAGGAGGCACTGGGGTTTCGGGCGGTCCAGACGGCCCGCCAGCACCTGGAGAGCCTGGTGGCCGAGGGGAAGCTCTCGGCCGACCGGGGGGTGGCCAGGGGTTACCGGCTCCCCGGCCGCGGGCGCCCTCCGATCCTGGTCCCCATCCTCGGGCGGGTCCCCGCCGGCCCCCTGGACACCGCCGTGGAAGATCGAGAGGGGTACCTGACGTTCCAGCCGGAGGGGGAAGCCGGGGAGCTCTTCGCCCTTCGCGTCAAGGGCGAGAGCATGCGGGACGCGGGCATCCTCCCCGGTGACGTGGTGGTCGTGCGCCGACAGCCCACGGCCCGCAACGGCGAGGTCGTGGTGGCCCTGGTGGGGGACGAGGCCACGGTCAAGCGGTTCCGGCTCCGGCGGGGCAGGCCCGAGCTCCACCCCGAGAACCCCGCCTTCTCCCCCCTCCTCCCCGACCCGGAAGACCTCCGGATCCTGGGCGTGGTGGTGGAACTGCGCCGGAAGCTGTGAAGGAGGGGAGAGGAAACCCATGGCCAG
>CAZYJP010000207.1:1094-4779 GCA_964647795.1 uncultured Thermodesulfobacteriota bacterium | reverse complement strand
AAGGGGCCGTCCCCGAGACCCCGTAGCTGAAAACCCGGGGAGGGGGTTTTCAGCACCAGCAGGAGTCTTGCTTCACTCCTGGTAGGCGACGACCCGCACCATGCCGATCGTGGCACCCCGATCGTCCCCCACGGCCATGTCGCTCACGCCCACGAGGGACGCCTGGGGCCGGGCAGCGAAGAAGTCGTTCACCTGCCTGTCCAGCTGCTCCAGCTCCTTGTGGACGTGGAACACTTTCATGTCGCTCCCGAAGGTCTTGACCTTGTACACGGCACACCTCCCAATCTCAATCCACCCCTTCCACGCTCTTCACCCCGGGAACCGCCGCCTTGAGGGCGGCCTCGATGCCCCGCTTCAGGGTCATCTGGCTCATGGGACAGCCGCGGCACGCTCCCTGGAGGCGCACCTTCACCACGCCGTCGGCCGTCACGTCCACCAGCTGGGCATCGCCGCCGTCGGCCTGGAGATTGGGGCGGATCTTGTCGAGGGCCGTCTGCACCTGCTCCTTCATCGCACGCTCCTTCGGTGGGGATCTCGATGGGTTCGCTGCCCTTGACTGTAGCCGGATGGCACGGCGGTGTCAAACGCCGCTCCCCCGGGAAACCCTCTCCGTCGCCCCTTGCGCTCCCGTTCGCGCGTGCTAACGTCTCCGCCGCCCGCGGCGATGTCTTGACAATGATGACTACGCCAGTTACCTTTCGGGCCGTTCACCTTTCGGTCCCCCTTCACCCCTTCCAAGGAGGAAATCATGGGAAAGACGCTCGACGACCTGAAGGAGGCCTTCGCCGGTGAGTCGCAGGCCAACCGCCGCTACCTCGCCTTCGCCAAGAAGGCCGACGACGAGGGCCACTCTCAGGTGGCCAAGCTCTTCCGCGCGGCCGCGGCCGCCGAGACGGTCCACGCCCACAACCACCTGCGGGCACTGGGCGGCATCAAGGGCACCGCCGAGAACCTGGAGGAGGCCATCTCGGGGGAGAGCCACGAGGTCCTCAACATGTACCCCGGCATGATCAAGGACGCCCAGACCGAGGGGAACAAGCCGGCACTGAGCTCCTTCCAGTGGGCCTGGGAGGTGGAGAAGACCCACGAGGCGCTCTATCGGAAGGCCAAGCAGAACCTGGGTAAGGCGACGGAGTCTTTTGACTACTACGTGTGCCTGGTGTGCGGCCACACCCACGAGAAGTCCGCGCCGGACAAGTGCCCGGTGTGCGGGGCCCCGTCCTCGAAGTTCGAGAAGGTGAGCTGACCGCCTGAGCGGTCGGCCCGGGATCTCCCGGGGTGCAGTGAAAAGGAGGTTCATCCGGGAAACGGCCGGGTGGGTGCGCCCACTCCGGCGGCCGATGCCGGACGACCCGACGCTTGCGAGCCCTCGGGTCCCCCGGAACGCCCGAAGGGACCACAGGCCCCGATGGGGATAGGGGCATCGAGCGGCCGTTCGCCTGCGCCGTCGGACCCGCCCGGCCGTCCCTCGGGCTCGGAAACCCGTCATTCCCCGAAAGAGCCGAAAAGGAGAAGGCGCCCCTCGGGGCGCCTTCTCTCTGTTCCGTGGCTGGTTCCAGGGAGAGGCTACGCGGCGAGGGTCGCCTGGATGTCGGCCTCAGGGGTGGTGATGGGCTTGATGTCGAAGTTGTCCACAAGCACCTGGAGCACGTTGGGGGTGACGAAGGCCGGCAGGGTGGGCCCGAGGCGGATGCCCTTGATCCCGAGGTGCAGGAGCGTGAGCAGGATGGCCACCGCCTTCTGCTCGTACCAGGAGCAGATGATCGAGAGCGGCAGGTCGTTGACGCCGCATTTGAAGGCGCCGGCCAGGGCCACCGCGATCTGGACCGCGGAGTAGGCGTCGTTGCACTGACCCACGTCCAGGAGCCGCGGGATGCCGCCGATGTCGCCGAGCTGCTTGTCGAAGAAGCGGAACTTCCCGCAGGCCAGGGTGAGGACCACCGTGTCCTTCGGGGTCTTCTCGACGAACTCGGTGTAGTAGTTGCGGCCCGGCTTGGCGCCGTCGCACCCGCCCACCAGGTAGAAGTGCTTGATGGCCCCGCTCTTGACCGCGTCGATGACCTTGTCGGCCACCCCGAGCACGGCGTTCCGGCCGAAGCCGGTGAGCACCGACCCCTTGTCCTGGTCGGCGGGGAAGCCCGGCATGGCGAGGGCCTTCTCGATCACCGGGCCGAAGGCGCCGTTCTTCACGTGCTTGACCCCCGGCCATCCCACGAGGCCCGTGGTGAAGACCCGATCCGAGTAGTTGGGCTGGGGCTCCTGGATGCAGTTGGTGGTGAAGAGGATGGCACCCGGGAAGTCGGGGAACTCCTGCTTCTGGTTCTGCCAGGCGGTGCCGTAGTGCCCGTAGAGATGCTTGTACTTCTTGAGCCCCGGGTACCCGTGGCAGGGAAGCATCTCGCCGTGGGTGTAGATGGTGATCCCCTTGCCCTCGGTCTGCTTGAGGAGGTCGTCGAGGTCCTTCAGGTCGTGCCCGGAGACGAGGATGGCCTTGCCCTTCACGTGCCCCAGGGGCACCGGGGTCGGCACGGGGTGGCCGTAAGCGCCGGTGTTGCCCGCGTCGAGGAGCTCCATGGCCTTGAGGTTTGCCTCGCCGGTCTTGAGGGCCAGGCCGACCCAGTCCTGCAGGCCGAGGTTCCGGTCGGTGAGCTTGGCCAGGGCCTCGTGGATGAACGCATAGACCGAGTCGTCCTCCTTGCCGAGGACCGCGGCGTGGTCGGCGTAGGCCGCCGTGCCCCGGATCCCGTAGAGGGTGGTCTCCTGGAGGCTCTTCACGTCGTCGTCGCGATCCCAGTCGATGGGGAGCCGCACGTGCTCGCCCTGGGCGACGAGGCCGGCGAGGTCGGAGGCGGGCTGGAAGGAGGCGGCCGGGTCCGCGAACTCTACGGAGCCGCCCTGGGCCTTCACCTTGACGGCCAGGGCCTTCCGGTGCGCCACGGTCTCGGCGATGAGTGTCTGGAAGCGGGCGGGGTCGAAGTCCACGTTGGTGAGGGTGGAGAAGATGGCCTGTGCGGTGAAGCGGTTGACCCCCGCGTCCACGACTCCCACCTTGCGGCCGGCCACGGCCACCTGGCTCAGCCCCCGTACGGCGTAGGTGAGCAGGTCTTGGAGCGCGGCGACCTCGGGGTTCTTCCCGCAGACCCCGTGCTTGGTGCAGGCAGTTCCCTGTGCGGTTTGTTCACACTGGTTGCAGAACATGGTGTTCCTCCCTTTCGATGGGGTTGAGAGAGTGTGCGGCTGGATACCCGATGGCGTGAGGATAGGGATTTCCGGCGGCCCTTCCCTTGAGCCAGGTCAAGCCTAGTCGGATGATTTGGTTTGTCCAGGAAGGCGGGGTGCGCCGATCCGGCAGGTTGGATGGGAGCGGGGCCGGGGAGCCCCTCCGCTGCGCCACGCAATCCGCGACACTTCGAAACGGCATGTCAAGGGTAGGTGCGGTCCCGAGCTTCGGCGGTGTCCGTCGGGACGGACGCTTCGGGGGATGCGGCACGCGGCTTCGCTCCGGGGCTCCCCGACCCCGCCCCGAGGCATGGTGGTGGCTGCCCGGCGGGAAGGGGAGACAGGCGATGGAGGGCGAGGGGCTCCGTCAGCTTGGCTGGGCCCGCACCCACAGCCACACGCCGGCGGCGACCAGTACCGTGCTGAGGAGCTGCCCCATGGTGAGGGGGCCCAGGAGGAACCCGAG
>CAZYJP010000207.1:0-1084 GCA_964647795.1 uncultured Thermodesulfobacteriota bacterium | reverse complement strand
GTCGGGCTCGCGCACGAGCTCCACGAGGACCCGCAGCACGCCGTAGCCCGCCAGGAAGGCCGCCGTGGGGGCGCCGGTGCGACCGGCGAACCGATGGGACACCCACGCGACCAGGGCCCACAGGATCGGACCCTGGAGCAGGGCCTCGTAGAGCTGGCTGGGGTGGCGGGGCAGGGGGCCGCCCCCCGGGAAGACGACGCCCCAGGGCAGGGTCGTGACCCGGCCGTAGAGCTCGCCGTTGACGAAGTTGGCCAGGCGGCCGCAGAGGAGCCCGAAGGGCGCGGCCAGCGCCAGGACGTCGCTGAGGGAGAGCAGGCCGAGGGAGTGCCGGCGGGCGAAGAGCCAGGCGGCCAGCCCCACCCCGACCAGACCCCCGTGGAAGCTCATCCCCCCCTCCCACACGGCGAAGGCCCGCAGGGGGTGCGCGGCGAAGTAGGGCAGGTTGTAGAAGAGGACGTACCCGGCCCGGGCGCCCAGAACCAGCCCCGCGGCGAGCCAGGTCACCAGGTCCCCCACGGCCCCGGGGGCGAGGGGCAGGCGGCCCTGCTGGACGGCACGCCGCAGGACCCCGTACGCTGCCGCGAAACCGGCCACGTAGGCGAGGCCGTACCAGCGCAAGGCCAGGGGGCCGATCTGGAAGGCCACGGGGTCGAGATCGTGGTAGAACAACGGTCTTCCTCCTGCGGGTGAGGGCGGGGCGGGGGTCCCGCGGGCTGCGCTCCGAGTCTCAGCCAGATGTAGTCAGAGGTAGGTCGGGTTCGCGCAGCGTAACCCGACAGCCCCGTGGTCGGAAGGAAAAGGGTACATCATTGCCGTTGAGGGCCTCTCTCGGAGCCCGCTCAGATCCCGCCGCCCTCCAGGTAGGCCGCTCCCTTCAGGAGCCCTTCCCGCGCCAGGAGGGCGACGACCCGGTCGGTGGCTTCCTCCAGCTCCAGGCTGTGCAGGGGAAGGACGAGGTCCGGGTTTGCCGGGGGATCGTAGGGCTCCTCGGGGGGGGGCTCCAGGGGTTCGGTGTGCGTGACCCTCCCCAGGCCGTGGGGGGAGGAGAGCTCCGGCGGGGTGGCGATGTGGACCTCGAGGAACC
>CAZYJP010000206.1:0-4803 GCA_964647795.1 uncultured Thermodesulfobacteriota bacterium | reverse complement strand
GAACCCCCTCCTCCACGGCCCGCTCCAGGGCCTCGCCGAGCCCGATCTCCTCCCGCCGGGCCAGGCCCTCCACAAGCTCCACGGTGGCTCGGCCGAGGCCCCGAGGGGGAGTGTTCACGATCCGGTGGAAGGCCACCGGGTCGTCGGGGTTCAGGACGAGCCGCAGGTAGGCGAGGGCGTCCCTGACCTCCCGGCGGTCGTAGAAGCGCAGCCCCCCGTACACCACGTAGGGGACGCGCCGGCGCAGAAACGCCTCCTCGAAGGGGCGGGAGAGGGCGTGCATCCGGTACAGGACTGCGACGTCGGAGAAGTGGAGGCCCCGGGCGACCGCCTCCGAGACCGTGTCGGCCACCCAGGCGGCTTCCTCCTCCTCAGTGGGGGCCTCGTGGACCCGCACGGGGTCGCCACCCTCCCGAGCCGTCCAGAGGGTCTTGGGGTGGCGGGAGCGGTTGCGGGACACCACCGACGAGGCCGCGTCCAGGACTGCCCGGGTGCTCCGGTAGTTCTGCTCGAGCTTCACGAGCCGAGCGCCCGGAAAGTCCTCCTCGAAGGAGAGAATGTTGCGCAGGTCCGCCCCGCGCCAGCCGTAGATGGACTGGTCGTCGTCACCCACCACGCAAAGGTTTCCGTGACCCGAGGCGATCTCCCGGGCGAGCCGATACTGCACCCGGTTGGTGTCCTGGTACTCGTCGATGAGGAGGTGGGAAAAGCGCCGGCGGTAGTGGCCGGCAACCTCCGGGTGGGCCTGGAAGAGGCGCTCGGTTTCCAAGAGGAGATCCCCGAAGTCGAGGGCCCGCGCCTGGCGGAGCCGGACCTGGTACAGGGAGTAGAAGTCCTGCAGTGCCCGCGCCGCCGGGGCGTAGGATGGGACCTCGATCCCCTCGGGACCTCGGCCCTCGTCCTTGGCCCGGTGCACCCGGGAGAGAAGGGCGGTGGGGGGGTACCGTTTGGGGTCGAGGCCGAGGTCGGCGACGACCGCTTGGGCGAGCTTCTTCTGATCGTCCCCGTCGTAGACCGCGAAGTCGGAACCCGCAGCCAGGAGGTGCCCGTGGCTGCGCAGGATCTTCAGACACGTCCCGTGGAAGGTTCCCACCCAGGCGCCCGCCGCCCGGCTGCCCAGGAGGGCCTCGACCCGGCGGCGCATCTCCCGGGCCGCCTTGTTGGTGAAGGTGAGCGCGAGGACGGCCCGGGGGTCGACGCCGGCGAAGGAGATCAGGTAGGCGATCCGGAAGGTGAGCACGCGGGTCTTGCCGCTCCCGGCCCCGGCCAGGATCAGAAGCGGTCCCTCCGTGTGGGCCACGGCCTCCCATTGGGCGGGGTTGAGCTGCCCTCTCAGATCCTCCGGGTTTGTCAGGTGCACTCAGGCCTCCTCGGGCCGGAGACTCCGGTCGATCAGGGCCTTGTTGTAGGCGTTCACGATGTCGCGGCGGGACAGCATGCCCAGGATGCGCCGGGGGTCCTCGCGGCTCACCACGGGCAGGTGCTCGAAGTTTCGCAAGCCGATCTTCCGAAGGGCTTCTCGAAGGCTCTCGTCCGGGAACACGGTGATGACGTCCCGGGTGGCGAGCTCGCCGGCCACCACCAGGTCCTCCAGCCCCTCCTCGTACGCGATCTCGCGAAAGTCCTGGAGGCTCAGGATGCCGCTGAGGCGGCCTTCGCGGTCCACCACGGGGAAGGTCATGTGCCGGGAGCGGGGAATGACATGGAGGATCTCCCGAAGGTGCATGCCCTCGGGGAGGGTCTCCGCCCCGGGGTTCATCACCTCGTCCGCCCGGATGGACTGCAGCACGCTGACCTCGCGGCCCTCCTCCAGGTGGATGCCCCGACGGGAGAGCTCCAGGGTGTCGATGGAATCCCGCTGGAAGTAGCGCGAGACCGTGTACCCGATGACAGAGGTCACCATGATGGGGAGGATCACCGAGTACTCGTGGGTCATCTCGAAGATGAGGAAGATCGCGGTCATGGGTGCGTGGGTGGCGGCCGCAAGGAACCCGCCCATCCCCACCAGTGCGTACGCGCCGGCTCCGGAGGAGAGCCCGGGGAAGACGGCGGTCACCACGGTGCCGTAGGCCCCCCCCAGCATGGCTCCCACGAAGAGGCTCGGCGCAAAGACCCCCCCTGCGTTCCCCGAACCCAGGGTGAGGCCCGTGGCATAGACCTTTGCCGCAGCGACGAACAGGAGGAGCCACCCTCCCATCTGCCCGGCCAAAGCGAGCTCCACGTGCTCGTAGCCGTTGCCCAGGACCTGGGGAAGCGCGATCCCCACAGCGCCCGTCGCGAAGGCACCGGCGAGGGGTTTCAAGGCCTCCGGGGCGCGCCAGGCTGCAAATCGGTCCGTCAGCGAGTAAAAACTGCGAATGAAGTGGACTGCCGCCAGGCCCACCAGGACCCCCAGGAGGGCGCAGAAGACCAGTTCCCAGAAGCTCTTCAGCGCGTAGTGCGGCACGCGGAAGGCCGGGTTGTTCCCGACCACGGCGCGGGTCACCAGGGTGCCGATGGCGGAGCTGATGACGATCGGGGTGAAGCTCGTGGCCTCGAAGGAGCGCAGGAGCACGATCTCCTGGGCGAAGAAGACGCCGGCGATGGGGGCATTGAAGGTTCCCCCCACACCGGCCGCCACGCCGCAGGCCACCAGCGTGCGCAGGCGGTCGTGCCCCACCCGGAGCACCTGTCCCACCAGAGAGCCCAGGGCCCCGCCGATGGCCGCGATGGGACCCTCCATGCCGGCCGAGCCACCGGTGCCGATGGTGATGGCCGCGGCCAGGGACTTCCCCACCGTGGCCCGCGCCCGGAATACCGCGCCCTTGAGGTTCACGGCCTCCAGGAATCTCGGCAGCCCGTAACCGCGGATCTCCCCGGGAAAGACCAGGTCAAGGGGAACGAGAAGCGCCGCGCCCGCTGCCGGCAGGAGGGGCAGGAGCAGCACTGCCGGGAAGCCGGCCTCCACCCCCAGCAGTCGCCCGCCTTCCTGAAAGACCAGGAAGTGGAAGAGGTCGATGAGCCCTCGAAAGGCAAGATTTCCCACTCCGGCCAGCAGCCCTACGGCCACGGCCATCCCCAGCAGGGAGGTGTTCTCGCTGGGCCTCAGGCCCCGGAGCTGGCCTTGGAGGCGCTGGGCGAGAGGCAGAAGCGGGACAGTGGGCACAGGGAACCCCCGTATCGCGCAAAGATGGGGCCTGATCTTGCGCTGGACGCAGTAGTTCGGGCCCGGAGCACGGAACCGGCCCAGACAGTCTCGGGACGGGACGTGAGCCGGCGAGCCGTCACGGGCCCGGATCTTACGTGCTTTCCTCGACTCACTCAATGCGTCGTCGCGCCCAAGACTTAGCCCAGGCTCGGATGGAGACCGCGCCCCCCCAACCGTGCGCCGGAAAGGCATTCCTCAGGGGCCGAGGCAGAATCGGGGAAAGGGGTCGGCGGGCACTCTTGATCTCGTCGGCGGACCGCTCATACCCTGTAGGCGTGGACACGTGCTCCGTTGCAGAGAGAGACGATTCCGGGGCCCCTGGGCGCGCGCGCACCGGCCGCCGCGCGGGTCCAGTTTCGAGGTCGGCTGCATGAAGCCCGATCCCCGGGCGTACCTCGAGGTGGCGGCTGGACTGGGGGTGACTCCCGGCGAGGTGATCTACACCGACGACGGGGAGGAGTACGCGGAGGGGGCGACGGCCGTGGGGATGGCCGGGGTGCCCTTCCGGGGGCCCGGGGATCTCGCCCCGACACCTCACGGAGCTGGGGTGCTCCGAGCTCACGGGGCTCCATGCGTAGGAGACCCGAGGGGTGGCTGCCCCCGGGACCTGTCCCACCCGGCGCGCCTGGCCCTCGGTCTCCCGAATTTTCTCGGGTCCGTCAGGTCAAGGGTTTCCGACCTGAGCCCCGGCCCGGCTACTCCCGGGGTGACGTACTCTTCGTCCCTCAGGCGGCGTGGCGGCGGGTGAGGGTCTTGACCTCCCGCCAGAGGCGCCTCTTCACCTCCGGGCCGAACCCTTGCCGGTCGGCCCAGGCGTCGAACGCCAGTCTCTTCTCCACAAGGTGCGTCCGGTAATCGCGAACGAATTTCTCGGCCAGGTAGGCGGTGTACTGACGGGTCATGGCGGCTTCTCCGGTCTGACCACCTGTTCGCTAGTGAAAGCGGTAACGAGCATAGAATAGGTGTCTTCCCTGGGGCCGTCAACCCGGATCGTCCCGCCAGGATCGCCCCATCTGCCGGCCGTTTGCTTCAGCCCGGGTACGGGCCTCCAGGCGGACCGCACCGGCACGCGAAACGGGCGAGCTCGACGGTCCTTCTCCCTCGCGACGACTTCTGGAGGCGCCTCGGGAGGGACGGCGAAGTGGACGCACGGAAGGACCCCGGTGGGTCCGGGGGCCCTTTCCCGGGCATGAGGCCTGCGCTATCCTCCCCCTACCGCTTGGCCCGCCAAGGTCGTCCGGGGAGACGGGCGAGCGTCCACCTCGGCAGCTGGAGGCTTCGTGACGGACGACCTCGTTTCCGTTCCCAGACACGTGCGCATCGGCGCCGCCTGGGCCGGGTTGACGGCCTTCGCGGCCGTGCGCCGGGCCTTTCCGGAGGTGGCCCCCCGCGACCTCTTTCGAAAGGCCCGCGGCGGAGAGCTCCTCCGCAACGACCGGCCCTGTGACCCCCTGGCGTCGCTGGCCGAGGGCGATGTGGTCACGGTGGTCCTCCGGCGTCCCCGACGACACCCCAAGGTCGAGCCCTTCTGCCGGGACGCCCCGGTGGAAACCCCTGCGGGGCCGTTCTGGGTGGTCTGGGAGGACGGAGACCTGCTGGCGGCCGGCAAGCCCGCC
>CAZYJP010000205.1:0-4892 GCA_964647795.1 uncultured Thermodesulfobacteriota bacterium | reverse complement strand
GGGAGTCCCCCGGGTGCGCCTCTCCAGCCTCGAGCCCGGCGAGATCACCCCCGACGTGGTGGAGCGGCTGGCGGAGTCCCGGGTCCTCTGCCCCCATCTCCACGTCCCTCTCCAGTCCGGTTCCGACCGGGTCCTGGAGGCCATGGGTCGGCCCTACACCGCAGCCGAGTTCCGCCGCCGGGTCGAAGCCGCCGCCGCAGCGATTCCCGGGCTCTGCCTGGGCTTGGATGTGATCGTGGGCTTTCCGGGCGAGGGGGATGCCGCCTTCCAGGAAACCGAGGGCCTGCTGGAGGAAGTCCCCTTGGCCTACCTGCACGTCTTCCCCTTCAGCCCGCGGCGGGGCACCCGTGCCTGGGACCTCCCCGGGAGGGTGCCGCCACCGGTCGTCGCCGACAGGGCGAGCCGCCTCCGGGAGCTTTCGCGAAAAAAGAGGGAGACCTTCGAGCGAAACCACCTCGGATCGGTTATGCTGGCACTGCCCGAGGGGTGGGCGTCTCAGGGCATTCTCGCCCTGCGCACCCGAAACTACATCGAGGTCCGCGTTCCCTGGTCCGGGCCGCTCCCGAGTGGCGAGCTCTTCGTCCTGCTCGAGGGGCACGAAGGGGCCGGGGTGTCGGGCCGCTGCGCCGGCCGGGGAGCCGCCGGAGGAGAATGAGCCGTGGACATGCGCCGCCGCGAGGAACTGCGTGACCTGGAGGAGCACCTGGGGTACCTCTTCGAGCGGCCCGAGATCCTGGACCAGGCCCTCACCCACAAGTCCTACGCCAACGAGGCTGAAGTGCCGGTGGCGGACAACGAGCGCCTCGAGTTCCTGGGCGACGCCGTCCTGGACCTCACGGTGTCCCACCTGCTCTTCGATCTGTTGCCGGCACTCACCGAGGGCGAGATGTCGAAGGTCCGCGCTTTTCTGGTAAAGGAAGAGAGCCTCAGGCGCCTGGCCCGTGCCTTCGACCTGGGCGCGTACCTGCGGTTGGGAAAGGGGGAGGAGCAGACCGGCGGCCGGCGCAAGGCGTCGATCCTGGCCGACACCTTCGAGGCCCTGCTCGCCGCCATCTACCTCGACGGGGGGTTCGAGCTCTCCTACCGCTTCGCCGAGGGCATCTTCCAGCCCATCATCGCCGAGGCCGGCACCGACGTCATCGACCGGGACTACAAGACCAGGCTCCAGGAGGTCTGCCAGGCCCGCTACGGCAAGGCTCCCACCTACCGCCTCGTGGCGGAGTCCGGCCCCGACCACGAGAAGGTCTTCGAAGTCGAGATCGTGCTGACCAGCCGCTCTCTCGGCCGGGGCCGGGGACGGAGCAAGAAGGAGGCCGAGCAGCGCGCCGCCCAGGACGCCCTGGGGGTCCTGGAGTAGGAGTGCGTCTCGGCTGGGCTTTTTCTCGGGGGCTCATCCGGGAAACGGCCCGCCCCTACTTCCCCCGCTCCTTCATCCCTGCAAGAACGGATCTCGGGGCGGCTCCCCGGTCACGGAAACACCTCGGCGTCGCGCAGGAGGGGAGCGGCTCGGTCCTTGGGAGAGAGGAGGGGGTCGCCCTCCAATGGCCAGGCTACTGCCAGGTCGGGGTCGTCCCAGCGCACGGCGCGCTCCCACTCCGGGGCGTAGTAGTCGGTGGCCTTGTAGAGGACCTCGGCGGCCTCCGAGAGGACGAGGAAGCCGTGTGCGAAGCCCTCCGGGACCCAGAGCTGCCGCTTGTTCTCGGCGGAGAGCCGGACCCCCTCCCACTGGCCGAAGGTCGGTGAGCTCCTCCGAAGGTCCACCGCCACGTCGAAAATCTCCCCGGCGGACACCCGCACGAGCTTCCCCTGCGTCTGCCGGAGTTGGTAGTGGAGCCCCCGCAGCACGCCCCGGGACGAGCGGGAGTGGTTGTCCTGGACGAACCGTGTGCGAAGACCGGTCTCCCGCTCCCAGGCCAGCTGGTTGAAGCTCTCGAAGAAGAACCCCCGGTCGTCGCCGAAGACGCGGGGCTCGAGAAGGAGGGCGTCTGGAAGTTCTGTTCGATTTACTTTCATTTTCAAAACCTATTCTAACAGGGATAAAGGGGATGAAGGGGATAATTATAAGCTATGTAAAACAGAAGCCGGTTGCTTCCTGTGAATACATCAAGCCACTCTTGCCATATCTCCTGCATCCCTTTCGTCAGTGTTCGTCAAACCCTGGAATCTCTTGAACAGGGATAAAGGGGATGGAGGGGATGATTCTAAGTTATGTAGAACAAAGCCCTGTTGGTTCCCGTGAATCAATCAATCTAGGTACTCTTGCCCTATCCTATTCATCCCCTTCATCCCTGTTCGACAACTCCTCCTGCAGCCAGTGGTTACGGAAACGTATCCCTGTTCGTCCCCCT
The DNA here is from genome assembly GCA_964647795.1 of uncultured Thermodesulfobacteriota bacterium. Taxonomy (GTDB): domain Bacteria; phylum Desulfobacterota; class Deferrisomatia; order Deferrisomatales; family JACRMM01; genus JBFLZB01. The sequence continues at coordinate 2,544 of CAZYJP010000205.1, read as the reverse complement.
CCCCGTGCTCATCCTTCCCCGAGCACTCTCTCCAAGTACTCCCGATACCCCGACTTGGGCGTGTCGGCAATAAGCCTCTCCATCTGGGCGTCGTCGATGAAGCCCAGCCGCCAGGCGATCTCCTCGAGGCAGGCGATCTTGAGCCCCTGTCGGGCCTCGAGGGTGCCGATGAAGTGGCTCGCCTCGAGGAGGCTCATGTGGGTTCCGGTGTCGAGCCAGGCGATGCCGCGGCCGAGCCGCTCCACTTGGAGCTCGCCCCGGCGGAGGTACTCCAGGTTGAGGTCGGTGATCTCGAGCTCTCCCCGCGGCGAGGGCTTGAGCGCCCTGGCGAGCTCCACGACCTTGCGGTCGTAGAGGTAGAGCCCGGGCACGGCGTAGTGGGACTTGGGTTTCGCCGGCTTTTCCTCGAGGCTCAGGACCCGTCCGTCCTTGTCGAACTCCACCACGCCGTAACGCTCCGGGTCGGTGACCGGGTACCCGAAGACCCGGGCCCCTGCCTCGAATTCTTGGACGATCCGGTCCAACCCCAGCTTACCGTAGAAGAGGTTGTCCCCCAGGATCAGGCAGGCCGGGCCGCCGGCCAGGAACTCCTCGCCGATGAGGAAGGCCTGGGCGATGCCCTTGGGCTCAAGTTGCACGGCGTAACGGAACCGCACCCCGAGCCGGCTGCCGTCGCCCAGGAGTGCCTGGAACCGGGGGGTGTCCTGGGGCGTGGAGATGATCAGGAGGTCCCGGATACCGGCCATCAGGAGGGTGGCGATGGGGTAGTAGATGAGCGGCTTGTCGTAGACCGGCTGGAGCTGCTTGCTCGCGATGAGCGTCAGGGGGTAGAGCCGGCTGCCGGCCCCGCCGGCCAGGACGATGCCCTTCTGAATCATGAGTGACCTCGGTGGACCGTGAAAGGTGAACAGTGAGTGAACAGGGAACAGTGAACAGTGAATGGGGAACTGTGACGGGAGATCCCGGGGTCCGTAGGGGGGCCTCCCTCCGGACCCCGACCACCCGTCACGCGTTACCCGTCACGCCCGAAATACCTCCCCAGCCCGTCCTGCCAGTCGGGCACCCGCTCGCCCGTGACCCTCTTGTATTTTTCCTTGGAGAGGACCGAGTAGGCCGGCCGGGGTGCCGGAGCGGGGTACTCCGCCGTGGGGATGGGGAGGATTGCCCGCGCCCGCACCGGCCCCTGTTCCCGGAGCCGGTCCACGATCGCGGCGGCGAAGGCGTGCCAGCTGCAGCTCCCCTCGTTGGAGAAGTGGTAGAGGCCGTATCCTGGTGACGGGTGACGCGTGACGCGTGAGGGGTGGAGCGGACCGGGTGACGGGTGACCAGCGAGGGGTGACGAGGGAACGGTGACCGCTGACCGGTGATCGGTGGTCGGTAGATGAGGCTCGAGGACCAGTAGCGCGAAGATGGCCCGGGCCAGGTCCTCGGTGTAGGTGGGGCTGCCCACCTGGTCGGCCACCACCCGGAGCTCCTCCCGCTCCCGGGCGAGGCGGGCGATGGTTTCCACGAAGTTCCTTCCCCCGGGCCCGTAGAGCCAGCTCGTGCGCACGAGGAAGTACCGTCGGAGCCCGCTCTCCCGTACCCGTTCCTCCCCGAGGAGCTTCGAGCGCCCATAGGCGGTGAGGGGGTTGGGCGGGTCGTCCTCGCGGTAGGGCTCGTCCTTGGTGCCGTCGAAGACGTAGTCGGTGGAGAGGTGGACCAGGACGGCATCGAGCCGCCGGGCGGCCTCGGCAAGATGGCCCGGCCCCTCGCCGTTCACCCGGGAGGCGAGCTCCGCCCGGGACTCGCACCCGTCCACGTCGGTGTAGGCCGCGCAGTTGATGATGACCTCGGGCCGGAGCCCATCGAGGGTGCGGATCACCGCGTCCCGGTCGGTGATGTCGAGCTCCGGAAGGTCGTACCCGGCCACCTCCCACCCCTCCGGCGCCTGGTGCGCCACCGCCCGCGCCAGCATCCCCTTGGCGCCGATGAGGGCGATCGTCGGGTGTCGGGTGATGGGTGACGCATGAGGCGTGACGCGTGAGGCGTAACGCGTGACGGGCGAGGCGTGACGCGTGACGGGCGAGGCCATCAGTGTTCCAGGCTCTTCGCCAAGCCGGCAAGCATCCTTCGCAGGTCGTCGATTCGAGAGAGCAGGGGGCTTGCGTCCTGGACGTAGTGGAGATTCTCGGCGATCAGTATCTGCGTTTCCAATTCCGCCAGGGATCCTCGCGCGATGAAGACGAATCTCTGAAAATCCCGTTTGCTGCCCCTTGCGGCGCCCTCCGCGATGTTCGACGGGACCGAGACTGCGGCCCGGCGAATCTGGCTCGTCAGGCCGTACACTTCCTGTGCGGGAAAGGCGCTCGTCAACTCGTACAACTGGGTCACGAGCTCTACGCTCTGCCTCCAGACGTCCAGGTCTCGGTGGCTTCTCACCGTCCCCTCCTTCGCTGCTCGTGCCCTACCCGTCACGCGTCACGCGTCACTCGTCACGCCAGCCCCGCGACCCAGATACCAGTCGATGGTGCGCCGGATGCCCTCTTCGAAGGTCACCGAGGG
>CAZYJP010000204.1:0-4902 GCA_964647795.1 uncultured Thermodesulfobacteriota bacterium | reverse complement strand
TCGGGCCCCGGCCGGACGGAAGGGGTCACCCCCGGAGACGGCGCTAGCCGGGGAGGGGCCGCGCAGGCGGCCCCGAGGAGAAGGACGAGGGGCAGAGCCCTCGCAGCTCGTAGAAGGATCATCTCGGTCGGCACGGGTGAGGCAGGGGTCGAGCGTACCAGAGGGGTCCCGGCAGAGGCAATCAGCCGAAGATCTTCCGCACCGTCTCCCAGAAACGGCTCACCGCGGAACCGCCCTCCTCTTCCCGCAGGGCCTCGAACTCCCGCAGGAGCTCCGCCTGCCGGGGGGTCAGCCGCCGAGGCACTTCGACCTGGACGACCAGTTTGAGCTCTCCGCGGCGGCCCTTCTCCCCGCGGGGTACCCCCTTTCCCTTCAGCGTGAGCATCTCTCCGTGCTGGGTGCCGGCCGGCACCTGGACACGAGCAGGGCCCTCCAGGGTCGGCGCCTCGATCTCGGCCCCCAAGGCGGCTTGCCCGATGGAGATCGGAACATCACACAGCAGGTCCTGCCCTTGGCGGGTAAAGAGGGGGTGCGGACGGACGGTGAGGACCACGTAGAGGTCCCCGGGAGGCCCCCCGTGGGCGCCCGACTCCCCCTCGCCCGAGACCCGCAGCCGCGACCCAGTCTCGACGCCCGGCGGGATTCGCACGGTCAGGCGCCTCCGCTGCTGCACCGAGCCTCGACCCCGGCACTCGGGGCAGGGGTCGACGGCCACACGCCCCTCCCCGGCACACCGGTGGCACTCCCGTTCCACGCTGAAGAATCCCTGCTGGAAGCGGACCCTGCCGTGTCCGCTGCACTCGGGGCACGCAACCGGGGCGGTTCCCCGGCGGGCACCGGAGCCGTCGCACTCCGGGCACTGCCGGCGCACCGGGATCTCGAGCTCCCGCGTGCAGCCGAAGATCCCCTCCTCGAAGTCCACGGTCAGGTTGTAGCGCAGGTCCGCCCCCCTCTCCGGGCGGGGGCCGCGGGGACGGCGATGGCCGAAGATGTCGCCGAAGATCTCACTGAAGAGGTCGTCGACGTTGGCCCGGAACTCGAACCCCCGGTCGGTGTGCCCCCGCGGCCCTCCCTGGCCGACCCGCCCGAACTGATCGTACTCAGCCCGGAGGGCGGGGTCCGACAGCACCTCGTAGGCCTCCGCCGCCTCCTTGAAGCGCCCCTCGGCCTCGGCCTGCCCCGGGTTGCGGTCGGGATGCCAACGCAGGGCCAGCTTGCGGAATGCCTTCTTGATCTCGACGTCGCTCGCGTTTCGGTGAACGCCCAGAATCTGGTAGTAGTCTCTGTCGGCCACGGGATCCCAGAGGAATAAGGAGCGGGCTGTGCCGGAGGCGGCGGAGGCGGGCAGGTGCCGGTTGGTCCCGATCGTGGAGGAGGCGGAAGCCCGCGAAGATCGCCCGGTTGGTGCGTGCCCCGGGGTTGGCTGAAAATCAGTTCGGGGGGCCCCCTCGGGCCCCCCGATCACGTCCGATCGCTGGTCACTTCACCTCTTCGAAGTCGGCATCCACGACACCCTCGTCTCCGCCGCCCGTCGGTCCTGCCGCCTCTCCCCCGCCCCCGGACTGCCCTTCCCCCCCGGCCTTCTTGTACATCTCCTCGGCCAACTTGTGCGACGCCTGGGTTAGCGCCTCGAAGGCCTGGCGGATGCGGGTGACGTCTGTGGCGTCGAGCGCAGACTTGGCGTCGGCCAGGGCTGACTCGATCTGGGAACGGCTCGCGGGGTCGACCTTGTCGCCAAACTCCTTGAGGCTCTTTTCGGAGGAGTAGATCAACCCGTCGAGCTTGTTTCGCTCTTCCACGAGCTCTCGCTTGCGGTGGTCCTCGTCGGCGTGGGCCTCCGCGTCGCGCACCATGCGCTTGATCTCCTCCTCGCTCAGGCCCGAGGAGGCCTTGATCTCGATCGACTGCTCCTTGCCCGTGGCCATGTCCTTGGCCGAGACGTGGAGTATCCCGTTGGCGTCGATGTCGAAGGTCACCTCGATCTGGGGCAGGCCGCGGGGCGAGGGGGGAATCCCCACCAGCTCGAACCGGCCGATGGTCTTGTTATCCCGCGCCATGTCGCGCTCGCCCTGGAGCACGTGGATCGAGACCGCCGTCTGGTTGTCCTCCGCCGTGGAGAAGATCTGGCTCTTGCGGCACGGAACCGTCGTGTTGCGGTCGATGATGCGGGTGAAGACCCCTCCCAGGGTCTCGATGCCGAGGGAGAGGGGCGTGACGTCGAGAAGCAGCACGTCCTTCACGTCCCCCGCCAGCACGGCCGCCTGGATCGCGGCACCGACCGCCACCGCCTCGTCCGGGTTGACCCCCTTGTGGGGCTTCTTCCCGAAGATCTGCTCCACCTTCTCCTGGACCTTGGGCATGCGTGTCATGCCCCCCACCAGGATCACGTCGCCGATCTCGGAGGGGGACAGCCCTGCGTCCTTGAGGGCCTGGCGGCACGGGCCCTCGGTCTTGTCCACCAGGTCTCCCACGAGCTGCTCGAGCTTGGCCCGGGTGATCCGGATGTTCAGATGCTTCGGACCGCTCTGGTCCGCCGTGATGAAGGGAAGGTTGACGTTGGTCTCCATGGTGGTGGAGAGCTCCATCTTGGCCTTCTCGGCTGCCTCCTTGAGGCGCTGCAGGGCCATCTTGTCGTTGCGCAGGTCGATGCCCTGCTCCTTCTTGAACTCATCGGCCAGGTAGTCGATGACCCGCTTGTCGAAGTCCTCGCCCCCCAGGAAGGTGTTGCCGTTGGTGCTCTTGACCTCGAACACCCCCTCCCCGATCTCCAGGATCGAGATGTCGAAGGTCCCGCCCCCAAGGTCGTACACCGCGATCTTGCGTTCCCCTTTCTTGTCCAGACCGTAGGCAAGGGCCGAGGCGGTGGGCTCGTTGATGATTCGCTTCACCTCGAGGCCTGCGATGCGGCCCGCGTCCTTGGTGGCCTGCCTCTGGCTGTCGTTGAAGTAGGCGGGCACCGTGATGACCGCTTCCTTCACCTCGTGGCCCAGGTACTCCTCCGCCGTCTGCTTCATCTTCTGGAGGATCCACGCCGAGACCTCGGCCGGGCTGTACTTCTTTCCCCGGATCTCCACCCAGGCGTCACCGTTGGTGCCCTCCACGATCTTGTAGGACACCATGCCCATGTCCTTCTTCACCTCGGCATCGGTGAACTTGCGGCCGATGAGCCTCTTGATGGCGAAGACGGTGTTCTCGGGGTTGGTCACGGCCTGGCGCTTGGCCGCTTGCCCCACGAGGCGCTCGCCATCCGGGGTCAGGGCCGCCATGCTCGGCGTGGTGCGCCCCCCTTCCGGATTGGTGATGACGACGGGGTCTCCCCCCTCCACGATGGCCACCACGCTGTTCGTGGTGCCCAGATCGATTCCGATGATCTTGCCCATCAGGGTGCCTCCTTCTCAGCGATTCACGTGAGAGCGGGGGCGCCTCGGCGCCCCCGCATTTCCTTCGGGTCAAACACTAACCATCGCCCGAGGGCGCCGCAACCTTCGTGACCGTAACTTTCGCGGGACGCAGCAGCCTGCCCTTCAGCAGGTACCCTTTTTCGTACGTCTCGCCGACCCAACCGTCCTCTTCCCCGGCAACCTGGGCCAGGGCATCGTGCACGGCCGGGTCGAATCGCGCCCCGTCGGAGACCACGGGCGCCACGCCGTGGCGGCCGAGAGCCTCTCGAAAGGAGACCAGCACGTGGTCCAACCCCTCGAGCAGGGCGTCGAAACTCCCGGGCCCGCCTTCGCGGGCGTGGGCCAGCGCCCTCTCCAGGTTGTCGAGCCCCGGGAGGAGGTCCTTGAGCAGAGCTTCTGCCGCATACTCCAGTGCCTCTCCGTAACGTTTCTCCGTGCGCCTCTTGAAGTTCTCCAGCTCCGCCCGCTGGTACAGCAGCTCGGCCCGAAGCTGATCGAGCTCGGCATCCTTCTCCCCGAGGATCTCCTCCAGGGAGACGGCTTCGCCCCCGGTGTCCTCCGCACCCTTCGGCGCCGCGGCGGCTCCGGCCTCCCCCGGTAACTCCTCGCCCTCGAGCTTTCTGTCCACCATGCCCTCTCTCCCTCTATTTCGTTCTTCGGAACGGCTGTCTGCGGAGCACCCTGCGCGGGGATTTCACGGGATCGCCCCCGAGGCGGCCCCCCTGGACACGATCGCGGCAACGAGGCAGTCCCCGTCAGGTGGGGCCCCGGGACGTGAAGCTCCCACGGGAGACGGAAGACCCCCGAAGGGGCCTCTCGGGTCACGGTCAGAGGCTGTCCAGCACCTCGCCGAGGAGGCGGGCGGTGTACTCCACCACCCCGACCACCCGCGGGTAGTCCATGCGGGTCGGTCCGATCACCCCCACGGTACCCAGCACGCGCCCCTGGCGCCGGTAGGGAGCGGTGACCAGGGTGCAGTCGCGCAGGTCTGTCAGGGGATTCTCCTCCCCGATCAGGAGGTGCAGCCCGGGAACCTCCGACGCCCGGTCCAAGAGACTCAAGAGAAGGCCCTTCTTCTCGAACGCCTCGAAGATCGCCTTCATCCGAGCAGCGCTGCTGAACTCCGGCTGATCGAAGAGGGACACCGGGTCGCCGAAGTACACCTCCCCCTCGGCCTCCTCCCCACTCATCGCCAGACTTCCCAACTCCAGAGCCCTGCGGAGCATGGTGTCGTAGAGGGCGACTTCGCTGGCCATCTCAGCGACGATTCGCTCCTTGACCTCCCGTAGGCTGAGGTCCTGGAGGAGGCCGTTGAGGTAGTTGGCCATCCGGTCCAACTCGGCCTGGGAGCGGATCTCGGGAGCCATCACGGGCCTGTGCTGGACCACCCCGGACTGGGAAACCAGCACCACCAGCACCCGCCCTTCCCGCAGGAGCACGAAGTCGATGTGCCGGAAAATACCCGCCTCGAATCGGGGGGCGGCCACCAGCCCTACCTGCC
>CAZYJP010000203.1:0-4903 GCA_964647795.1 uncultured Thermodesulfobacteriota bacterium | reverse complement strand
CACTCGGGGTTCCCTCTGCCGACGGCCGCGCCCTGGTCCTTTCCCGGGCGGGCCCTCGCGGGAGACCCCTATCCCCTGGAGGCCGTGCTCGTCTACCGTGCCAACCCGGTCTTCGACCAGCTCAACGGGGGGGCGTTCCGGGAGCTTTTCCAGAAGGTCCCCTTCTCCGCGTCCATCGCCGCGTTCCACAACGACACCACCGCGTGGTGCGATCTCGTGCTGCCCGAGAGCCACGCCCTCGAGAGCTGGTACGCCGGGGTGAACCACACCGACGGAGGGCACCCGTTCTTCAACCTGGCGGAGCCCGTGGTGGCGCCCCGCCACGACACCCGCCACGCGGGGGACGTGCTGCTCGAGCTGGGCCGCCTCTGCGGCGGCCCCATGGCCGAAAGCCTGCCCTGGGCCCGGTTCCAGGACGCGGCGTTCACCTACCTGGGCCGGATCAACGGCCTCCAGGCGGGGGACCTCTTCGGCCGCCCCTACGAGGAGGTGTGGACCCGCCTCCTGGAGCGGATGGGGTGGCGCGCCCGGGCCCACGCCGCGGACGCCGAGTTCTGGGCACAGTGTCTGGGTACCGGCGGGTGGTGGGACCCCATCTACTTCCACGGGGAGTGGGAGCGGTCGCTCCCGACGCCGTCGGGGCGTTTCGAGCTCGCCCCCAGCTCCCTCCGGGACGGAGAGGCCTCCAGGCGCTTGCCCCACCACCCCCAGACCGCGGCCGGGGACGCCCCGGACGACGCCTACCCCTTCCACCTCCTGGTGTACGCCTACCCCCACCTCAGCCAGGTGGAGAGCCCGAACCAACCGTGGCTGCAGGAGATCTCGGGGGAGCGGGAGCGCGAGCACTGGGAGACCTGGCTCGACATCCACCCCGAGGACGCCGAGCGCCTCCACCTGACGGACCGGGCGGGCGTGTGGGTCGAGTCGCGGAAAGGGCGGGTCCGGCTCCGGTGCCGGTTCGACCAGGGGGTGCAGCCCGGCACGGTGCGCATCCCCTTCGGCCTCGGGCACGACCACGGCGGCCGGTGGATGCGGGGGATCGGCGTCACGCCGACCCGACTCGTCGCCGAGGTGTTCGACCCGAGCGCCGGGACGCCCGACTGGCAGTCGACGTCCGTGCGGCTGCAAAAGGCTTAGCGGGCTGCCGAGAAACCCAGGGAGCGGGGTGTTCGGCAACCTGTGAGACAGCCTGCCAAGGAGGCAGTGATGCCGAGATGGGGCATGGTGATCGACCTCGACCGCTGCACGGCCTGCCGGGCGTGCGTGGTGGGGTGCATGCAGGAGAACAACGTCGGCTTCGCCGGCCCGGAGCAGGCGGCCATGGGCCGGGTGATCCACTGGATGGAGATGCTGACGGTCGGGGAGGGAGAGTACCCGAACCAGCGCACCCACACCCTCCCGCGGCCCTGCCTGCAGTGCGACCACCCCCCGTGCATCAAGGTGTGCCCCGTGAACGCCACCAACCGCAACCCCGAGGGGATCGTGGCGCAGATCCACGCCCGGTGCATCGGGTGCCGGTACTGCACGGCGGCCTGCCCGTACACCGTCCGGTACTTCAACTGGTACGAGCCCACGTGGCCGGGCGAGATGGCGCACGCCCTCAACGACGAAGTGTCGGTGCGCCCGAAGGGCGTGGTCGAGAAGTGCACCTTCTGTCACCACCGGCTCATCCGCGCCCGGGAGCAGGCCCGCATGGAGAACCGGACCATGCAGCCCGAGGAGTACCAGCCGGCGTGCGCCGAGATCTGCCCCACCCGCGCGATCTCCTTCGGCGACCTCGACGACCCGGCGAGCGAGGTCACCGTGCTCTCCCGCAGCTCCCGGGCGCTCAAGCTGCTCGAAGACCTGGGCACCGAGCCCAAGGTGATCTACCTGAAGGAAGGGGAGTGACGTGAGCTCGAGGCACGCACCAGACGCCCCCGGTCCCGATCCCAGGGATGTCCGCCCGAAGCCCGCCGACGAAGGGCTCGACGAGGTCCTCTTCCGGCCCGTGCTGGAGACCGGGCGGGGCTTCTACCTCACGGTGGCCGTCCTCCTGGCCCTGACCGCACTGGGGGTGTACGCCTACATCCACCAGTACCGCTACGGCCTCGGGGTCACGGGGCTCAACAAGCCCGTGTACTGGGGCATCTACATCACCAACTTCGTCTTCTTCGTGGGGATCAGCCACGCCGGCACCCTCATCTCGGCGATCCTTCGGATCTCCAACGCCGAGTGGCGCCGCCCCATCACCCGGAGCGCCGAGGTCATCACCGTGATGGTGCTCTTCTTCGGAGTGGGGAGCATCCTGATCGACCTGGGCCGGCCGGACCGCATGGTGAACGTGCTCAAGCATCCGCGGTTCGAGTCCCCCCTGCTGTGGGACGTCACGAGCATCACCACCTACCTCACCGGCAGCCTCATCTACCTGTACCTGCCGCTGATCCCCGACGTGGCGCTCCTGCGCGACCGGGTCCGGGGTGCGTGGCACGGGTTCTACCGGGTCCTGGCACTCGGGTACACGGGTACCCCCCGCCAGAAGCACCGGCTCGAACGCCTCATCAGCATCATGGCGATCATCATCCTCCCCATCGCCGTCTCGGTGCACACCGTGGTCTCCTTCGTCTTCGCCATGACCGTGCAGCCCATGTGGCACAGCGCCATCTTCGGCCCCTACTTCGTGGCCGGGGCGATCTTCTCGGGCATCGCCGCCCTCATCGTGGCCATGGCGATCCTGCGCAAGGTCTACCACCTGGAGGACTACCTCAAGCCCATCCACTTCAACAACCTGGGCATCCTCCTGCTGGTCATGACCCTTCTGTGGTTCTACTTCACCTTCGCGGAGTTCCTGACCACCTGGTACGGGGCCGAGCCCACCCACATGGCCGTCTGGTGGGCGAAGGTCACGGGGCCGTACGCGCCGCACTTCTGGACCATGGTCCTGACCTGCTTCGTCATCCCGATGATCTGCCTCGCGCCGCCCCGGTTCCGGACCATCACCGGCACGGTGATCGCGTCGATCTCGGTCAACATCGGCATGTGGCTCGAGCGTTTCCTGATCGTGGTCCCCACCCTGGCCAACCCCCGCATGCCCTATGGGACCGGGACGTACTACGGCACGTGGGTCGAGTGGAGCATCATGGTCGGGTGCCTCGCCGCCTTCGTGCTCCTCTACACCCTCTTCACCAAGCTCTTCCCGATCGTCGCCATCTGGGAGGTGCGGGAAGGGCGAGACTTCGCGCTTCAGGAGGTGCACGACCGGGTGAAGGCCGCCCTTCCCGGCGAGGGCCGCCTCCCGGCCGAGAAGCCGGCGGAGGCCTAGATGTTCCCGTTGGGGGACGGGCCGAGGAAGAGAGGTTCATCCGGGAAACAACCGGGGCTCGTGCCCGGGGACGAGCGGGTGGGCCCGACCACGTAGGCGGACGGCCGCTCGACGAGAGCAGCCGCTTCGCGAGCTGCGTTTTCGCGAGGATGCCGAATGCGGCATGGGACCGCACCCACCGTACAGCCCGGCATCGTCCGCCGGAGGGGGCGGGTCCACCCGGTCGTCTACGGGAAGAAACACCAGAATCCTGGTGTCCCGTGAGGAACCCGGATCACCAGGCCACCAGGGGGAACGGAGAGAGCACCATGGGACGAAGCCGCTTCCTCGCGCTGGGCCTCGCGGCTGGGCTCGCGCTGGGCACCATCGCTGCTCCCGCCCTGTCCGCGGACGAGCAGGGCCTCGAGATCCAGGCGCTCCGCCAGGGCTGGAGGGTGTTCAACGAGAAGCAGTGCACCGCGTGCCACGCGGTGTGGGGGGAAGGGCAGGCCCTGGCGCCCGACCTGGGGCGGCTTGCGACGGAATTCCTCTCGGCGGCCCAACTGGCCGGCGTCATGTGGAACCACGCTCCCGACATGTGGAGCCGCATGATCTCCCGGGGCATCCCGGTGGGGGAGATCTCCGAGGAGGAGATGCAGTCCCTCTTCCTCTTCCTGTACTTCCTCCGCTTCATGGACGAGCCCGGCAACCCCGTGCGGGGAGAGGCCCTGGCCCACCGCAAGAAGTGCGTCTCGTGCCACGCGGTCGAACCCGGGGAGGCCGGCGAGGGTCCGAGCTTCCGCACCATGGGGGTCGAGGTCAACCCGGTGATCTGGGCCGGGAAGCTCTGGAACCACGCCCCCGAGATGTACCGCGAGATGCGGCGCCAGGGGGTCGCCTGGCCCACCTTCGAGGACAACGAGATGGTGGACCTGATCGCCTACGTGCGCAGCGTCTCCACCGGCGGCGAACGGTCCTACCTGGAGCCCGGGGACGAAGGCCGCGGCCGGAAGGCGTTCGAGGAGCTGGGCTGCGCCGCGTGCCACGAGGGGCGGCACACCCCGGGGACGCCGAAAGTGCGGGACCTGGCCCGAAACCCGCGCACCGTGGGCCAGATGGCCGGCGCCCTCTGGAACCACGCCCCGGCCATGGCCGAGGCGGCGCGGTCGGCGGGGCTGCAATGGTCCACCATGGAACCCCAGGAGATGGTGGACCTCATCGCCTATTTCTTCTCGATGCGCTTCTACCAGGAGACCGGGGATCCCGAAAGGGGCGGCGCCGTGTTCGCCGAGAAGCGCTGCGACCTCTGCCACGGAGAGGGCGCCGAGGCACAGGACCTGCGCGACCCCGGCCAGGAGCTTTCGGCCATCCGGGTGGCCCGCTTCATGTGGCAGCACGGGGTGGAGATGCTCCACCGGATGGAGGAGCTGCAGATCCCCTGGCCGACCTTCGCCGGGGACGAATTCGTGGACCTGCTGGCCTTCCTGAAGAGCGAGGGCCCCGCCCCCCGTCCGGCCCCCTCCCCGGATCCCCCGGCCCGCTGACCGCGACGCGGGGCTGGCGGTACCGCCCCCTTCGTCGCTATCATGCCGCGAAGGGGTGGGAACCCCACCGGGCCGACCG
>CAZYJP010000202.1:0-4984 GCA_964647795.1 uncultured Thermodesulfobacteriota bacterium | reverse complement strand
CGAGGCGGATCTGGCGCGGATCTTTCAGATCTTCGAGCGGGGCGGCTCGGCCGAACGCCGCGGTGGTTAGGATCTGGGCTCCGTGCGACCCGGCGGCGAGGTCCGGGGTGACCCGCCCGGAGGCGAGCACCTGTGCCACGGCCTGCTCCAGGCGGGCCGCCGCCTCGGGCCAGCCGAGGTGGCGGAGCATCATGGCACCCGAGAGGATGAGACTGCCGGGGTTGGCCCTTCCCTGGCCGGCGATGTCGGGTGCGGTCCCGTGGGTGGCCTCGAAGACCGCGTACTCGTCGCCGATGTTTGCCCCCGGCGCGAGGCCCAGGCCGCCGACTTGGGCGGCGGCGGCATCGGAGATGTAGTCGCCGTTGAGGTTGGAAAGCGCGAGGACGTCGTAGCGCTCGGGCCGCAGCAGGAGCTCTTGGAACATGGCGTCGGCGATGCGGTCGTTGACGAGGATCGTCCCCGGGGGGAGGACGCCCTGGAGGTCGCGGTCATGCTCTCGGGCCTTGAGCTCCGTCTCGGTGACGGTCTTCTCCGCGAACTCCCGGGTCGCGACCTCGTAGCCCCACTCCCGGAACGCCCCCTCGGTGTACTTCATGATGTTGCCCTTGTGCACCAGGGTCACGGACCGGCGCCCGTTGTCCAGGGCATAGCGGATGGCCCGGCGTACCAGCCGCTTCGAGCCCCGTACGCTCATGGGCTTGATGCCGATGCCCGAATCCTCCGGGATCTCGGCGCCCATCTCCTCGGCGAGGAAGCGGATGACCTTCAAGGCCTCGGGAGTCCCCTCGCGCCACTCGATGCCCGAGTACACGTCCTCGGTATTCTCCCGGAAGATGACCGCGTCGAGGCGCTCCGGGTGGATCACCGGCGCCGGCACCCCCGGAAACGAGCGCACCGGCCGCACGCAGGCGTAGAGGTCGAGGGTCTGGCGAAGCGCCACGTTGAGGCTTCGGATGCCGCCGCCCACCGGGGTTTCGAGGGGTCCCTTGAGGGCCACCCGTACCGAGCGGATCGCATCCAGAGTCTCGGAGGGAAGGGGAGACCCGGTGCGGTCGAAAGCGGTCTTGCCAGCCAGTGCCTCCTGCCAGGCGATGGACCGGGCTCCGCCGTAGGCCCCCTTCACCGCCGCGTCGATGGCCTCCACGGCGGGCGGGGCGACTTCGGGTCCGATGCCGTCGCCCTGGATGAGAACCACGGGGATCGCGGCCGGAGGGGGAGGCGGGAGCGGGGGCATCGGCGCTCTCCCTCAGGGCGCCATGCGCTCGGCCAAGGGAGTCCAGGCACACCCCTGGGGCCCGCAGTAGTCTCCCACGTACACGGCCTCGGGCCGGTAGAGCTCGGGCTTCTCCTGGGCCTCGGCGAATTTCTCCTCGATCACGTGGGCGCACCAGCCGGCGATCCGCCCCAGGGCGAAGACCGGGGTGAAGAGATCCGTGTCGATGCCCAGCTGGTAGTAGGTGGCCGCCGAGTAGAAGTCCACGTTGGGGTAGATGTCGAGTTCCTTGCGGGCCTTGAACTCTCGCTGGGTGGCCTCCCGGACCGCCTCGGCGATGTCGATCCAGAAGCTTTGACCGGTCTTCTCGCCGAGCTCCAGGGCGAGCTTCATCAGGATCGGCGCCCGGGGGTCGAGGGTCTTGTAGACCGCGTGCCCCATGCCCATGACCTTGCCGCCGCCGTCGAGCTTGGCCTTCACGTAGCTCTCGGCCTTGTCGGGAGTGCCGATCTCCTGGAGCATCTTCATCACCTGCTCGTTCGCCCCGCCGTGGAGCTCTCCCGAGAGGGCCCCCACGGCCGCCGTCACCGACGCGTACAGGTGGGCGTGGGTGCTCGCCACCTCCCGGGCTGCGAACGTGGAGGCGTTGAAGGTGTGGTCCGCGTGCAGCGTGAGGCAGACGTCGACGATGTGCGCCTCCTGCTCCAAGGGCTCGGTGCCCTTCAGGAGGTAGAGGAAATTGCCCGCGTGCGAGAGGTCGGGCCGGGGCTCGAGGGGCTCCTTCCCGTCCCGGAGGCGCTTCCACGCCGCCACCACCGCCGGGACCCGGGCGGTGAGGCGCTCGGCCTGCCGCTTCACCGCCTCCTTGGACGTGTCCCGGAGCTCCGGGTCGTGGTCGGCCAGGAAGGGGATCGCCCCCTGGAGCACGTCCATGGGGACTGCCGTCTTGGGCCGCAGGGCCATCGCCTCCATGACTCCGGGGGGCAGGGCCCGGTCCGCCCTCAGGCGGGCGTCGAAGGCCTCGAGCTCGCCCCGGGAGGGCAGGGAGCCGTGTATCAGGAGGTGCGCCACCTCCTCGTAGGTCGAGTACCGGGCCAGGTCCTCGATGCCGAAGCCGCGGTACTGGAGCTCGCCCTTCACCCCGTCGATGTAGCTCACCTTGGTGTCGGCCACGGGGATGCCCCGCAGGCCTGTGTTCTTCACCCGCGGGAAGCAGACCTCCTGTTCTTCCATGACGGAACCTCCTTTGGCGGCGTTTCGGTGGAGACGCGCCGGAAGAGTAGCCTCCGCTCAGGCCTTGTCAAACGGTCGGTCGCGGGGAGCGCGCCCGCCGCCGGTGCCTCACCACGTAGAGGGCGAGGAGGGCGGCGCAGAAAACCAGGAGGGCCAGCGTGGCCTCGCGGGAGTAGGCCCGGATGAGCGCCTCGTTGCCGCCGGCCACGTACCCGACGGCGGCGAGGATCGCCACCCAGATGCCGGCCCCGAGTCCCGTATAGAAGAGGAAGCGGCCCATGGGCATCCGGGCCAGGCCGGCGGGAAACGAGATGTACTGGCGCACCACCGTGATGAGCCGGCCGATGAAGGTACTGATCTCGCCGTGGGCGCGGAAGAAGGTCTCCACCCGGTGGAGCTTCTCCGGTGGAAGGAAGAGGTATCGGCCGTAACGCTCCAGGAAGGGGCGGCCGAGCCACACCGCGAGATAGTAGTTCACCAGGGCGCCCGCCAGGGAGCCGGCGGTCCCCATCGCGACGGCCGCGGCCAGGTTCATCTGCCCCTGGTAGGCCAGATACCCGGCCGGGATCATGACCACTTCGCTGGGAAACGGGAAGAACGAGCTCTCCAAGGCCATGAGGAGGAAGATTCCCGGATAGCCGAGCTGGCCCACAGTCTGGATGATCCACGCGATGAGGTCGCCTAGCAGGTGCATGGGAATCCTTGGGAGGAGTGGCGAAACGGGAATCATACCCGAAAAAACCTCCGGCGCGCGACTTGCAGTCGCCGGAAAGGGCTGCTCAGGGCTGCCGCTCCCCTCCCGAAAGGTGTATCAGCGGGGGCAGAAGGGCGGCCCCCAGCGTCAGGGCGCCGAAGAAGGCCACGCCCTGGGCGAACGACCCGCGGTCGCCGAACCACGCGATCGCGGCCGGCACGGCGCCGCCCCCGAGGAGGAAGGCAACCGGAACGGTGAGGGATACGGCCACATTTCGCACCTCGGGGGGCCCGAGCTGCGAAAGCGCCGCAAAGGCGGGCGGAAAGAAGCACACCGCGGCCAGGGGCTGCAGGAGCACCGCGGCGGTCACCCAGGCTCCGGGAAGGAGACCCAGGAGCACGGTGAAGGTGCCGGTAGCGAGGATGACTCCCTGGAGGGCCCTTAGGGGGCCCAGGCGGTCTGCCGCCAACCCCGCCCCGAAGGCCGCCACGAGCCCCGAGAGGCGTGATAGCGCCACGAGGACGTTCACCGACTCCCGCTCCATTCCCCTCTCTGCCACCAGGTAGAGGGGAAGCACCGCATACACCCCCAGGCTGGCTCCGATGCCCAGGGTGAAGAGCGTCATGAGGAGCCAGAAAGCGGGATCCGCGGCCAGGAGCCCCAGCGTGCGCGGGCTGGGGACCTCGCCCCGGAACTCCCCACCGCGGCCGCGCCAGAGAAAGGCGGCGGAGGCCAGGATGGCTGCGGCTCCCAGGAGTCCCGGTGCTGCCCTCCAGGGAAGGCGGTGCAGGACGGCCTCTGCCAGGAGCGGGGCAGCCACGAACCCGAGGTTCGGAGCCATCTCGTGGATGGCCACGGCCCGCCCCCTCGCTGATGGACGCGCGAGGGAGGTGAGGGTGGCGATGCCCGAGGGCAGGTAGACACCGGCCGCCGCCCCCAGAAGGAGCAAGCCCGCTCGGATGCCCGCCAGATCCCCGGCCAGGGCGACACCGAGCAGAGACGCTCCGGCGCAGGCGGCCGAGGCGGCCACGGTGCGGCGGTGGTCGAGCCGTGAGGAGACGAGCCCCGACGCCAGGAGACCCGCGCAGTACCCGGCGGAGATGAAAAAGAAGAGGCTGCCGGCCTGAGCGTGGGCGATCCCGAGGTCGTCCACGATGGCAGGCATCAGGGGCGCAAAGATCAACCGGCCGACGAAGTTCAGGAAGAACATCCCGGCAAGGGCCAGGAGGGGCCCCATCGGGATCTCTCCCTTCCACCGGGGCGGAGGTGCGGTCACACGAACCGTTCCATCAGGGCCCGGATCCCGTCCTCCACCCCCTCCGGCCCGTACGCGCGGGTGAGCTCGGCCAGCACCGCCTCGGAGCGGGCGCGGAGCGCCGGGTTCTCCAGATCCTTCAACCCCTCCAACAGCCCGGCCCGCCGGCCGGCCTGGTACAGGCGCTGCTCCCTGGGGGGCAGGGAGAGGAAGGCGTCGCACCGGGCCAGGAGAACACCCCGGTCGCCGGGGAGCTGGCCCTCGAGGTCGCCGAGGAGGTTCAGGATGTGGTCGCTCGCGATCCGGGACCGGATGCCCTCCAGGGCGGCGAGGAATTCCCGGATCTCCCCCGCGGTCTCGGCGTCGGTCTGGCGGGTGAGGCGCGCGCCCGGGCCGTGGAAGTGTTCCCAGAGGGGGAGCTTGGGGCCGAGGCACAGCGTCCGGAACCGGATGAAGTGGGGATCGATCTCGCTCAGCACCCGGGCCGTGTCCCGGGCGTGGCCCCGGCTCATCTCCCGGCCCCCCAGGCCGGGCATCACGTACTCCGAGAGCTCGAGGCCGGCCTCCACCACCCGCCGGCCGGCGCGGA
>CAZYJP010000201.1:0-4986 GCA_964647795.1 uncultured Thermodesulfobacteriota bacterium | reverse complement strand
GCCCCCCATCCCCGAGCGCCATAGGCAGACCGGCTACGCCTTCCTGCGCGACACCGTGGAGCGCAGCGCCCGGCGGGCCGGGGCCCTTCGCATCGACCACGTGCTCGCCCTGTGGCGGCTCTTCTGGGTGCCCGGCGAGCTTCCCGCAAGCGCGGGTGCCTATGTCCAGGACCGGGCCGACGAGCTCCTGGCGGTGCTTCGCTGCCTCTCTCGCGAGCACCGGTGCGCCATCGTCGGCGAAGACCTGGGGACCATCCCCCCCGAGGTCCGGGTGGCGCTGGCCGCCTCGGGGTTCTACGGCTACCGGCTCCTGATCTTCGAGAAGCACGGCGACGGCCGCTACAGGGCGCCGGGAGAGTATCCGCGCCAGACCCTGGTCTCGGCCGCCACCCACGACCTGCCCACCCTGGACGGGTTCTGGCTGGGCCGGGACCTGGAGGTCAAGAGCGCCCTTCGCCAGTACCCAAGCCCCGAGGCAGAGCACGGCGACGCCGAGGGGCGCCGCTGGGACCGCCTGCGCCTCCTGGAGGCCCTGGCGGCCGAGGGGCTTCTCCCCACGGGAGTCGAGCCGGCCCACGAGGTGCCCGAGACCCGGCTCGACGACCTGGCCGAGGCCGTCTACGCCTTCCTCGCCCGGGCCCCTTCGGAGCTCCTCCTGGCGAACCTCGACGACCTTCTGGGCGAGCGGGAGATGCAGAACCTGCCCGGCACCATCGCGGAACACCCCAACTGGCGGCGGCGCTGTTCGATCCCCTTGGAAGCGTGGGGGCGGAAGGACAGGCCCCGGCGAATCGCCGGAGCCATTCGCCGGGAAGGACGCGGGCGAGAAGAACAGGGGGCCTGAGAGGAGCCCTCACTGCGAACCCCGATGCGTACGTCGTCTCACCCACCTTGCCGGGAATGGCCCCGCGGGGCCGTTCCCCAGCACTTGCGGAGGAGCCGTGATCCTAGCCGACCTCACCATGGCCGAGTTCGAGGCGGGCCTCGCCCGCACCCGCACGGCGATCTTGCCCTCGGGGAGTGTGGAAGAACACGGGCTCCACCTGCCCCTGGGCACCGACACCTACCAGGTCTGGGAAGTCGCGCGCCGGGCCGCCGAACTGGCCCCTGCCTTCCTGTGCCCCCCTCTCCATTACGGGTACTGCCGAAGCACCCGAGACCACCCCGGCACACTCTCCATCGGACCCGGGACGGTGAGGCGGCTCGTCTTCGACATCGGCACGAGCCTCTACCGCCAGGGAATTCGGGGGCTGCTGGTGGCGTCGGGCCACGCGGGGGGACTCCACATGGCCGCTCTGGAAGAGGCGGCGGAGCGGCTGGTCGACGCACTCCCCAAGTTGGAGATGGCGGTGGTCTGCGAGTACCACTGGGCCCAGGAGCACGGCCGAGCGGGAGTGGTGGAGACAGCCGACGACGGGCACGCGGGAGAGATCGAGACCAGCCGAATCCTCGCCCTGAATCCCGCCCTGGTCAAAGGCACCAGTCCGGAGGAGTACCCATCGCTGCCCCGTCCGTTCATCGCCCGGGAGAAACGGCACCACTGGCCCGGGGGAGTCTGGGGCGACCCCGGCAAGGCGACGCCTGAGAAGGGAGAGGAGCTCTTGGCCCGATCCGCCGCGCGCATGGCGGAACTGGTCCGGGCTCTGCAGGTCCGCGGCGAGGGGGGCTGAGCGGATCGCCCCTCGGGGCACCGGGAGGGGAACCGGCGGGTCACCCCCCGTCTACGCAGGGGACGCGGACCGAAAAGAGGCTGCCGCCGCCCTGCCGCGGCTCGTAGGCGAGACGTCCTCCGTGAGCCCGGGTGATGGCCAAAGCAAGGGGCAGGCCGATCCCCAGCCCTCCCCCCCCGAACTCGTGGCCCGAAGTGCGGTGGTGGCGAACCTCCGCCGTTTCGTAGAAGAGCTCGAAGATCTTCTCCTTCTCCTCCTCTGCGACCCCGACGCCGGTGTCCCCCACCTCCACGACCAGTTCGCCGCCCTCGGCCCGGATCGTCACCGACACGTGCCCCCCGTCCGGGGTGAACTTCACGGCGTTCTGCACCAAGGCCCCAACAGCCCGGAGGAGTTTGCGCGCATCGATCCGGATGAGCTGCTCCTCGGGGGACGCGCACGCCCACTCTACGGTCATCTCCCGCAGGTTTCCGTACATCTGGCACAAGTCCCCGACGCTGCGGGCGAGCTCCCCGAGCGAGTGCTCGGCCCTGAACACGCGAAGTCCCCCCGAGCGGGTCAGCCCTAGGTCTCCCAAGTCCTCCACCACCTCCTTGAGGCGCCGCAGGGCGCGGTCGGCCGACTCCAGGAGGCGGCGTTGCTCCTCCGGAAGCCCCGTCCCCCTTCCGGCCAGCAGAGAAACGAGACCCGCAGCCACGGTGGTGGGGGTGCGGATCTCGTGATTCGCCAATGCGATGAATTTTTCCTTGCGCTCGTTGAGCTCCTGCAGCCGCTCGACCACCTGCCGCAACTCGCGGTTGTCGCGAGAGTAGCGGAGCCGTTCCTCGCAGCGCTGGAGCAGGCTCTCGAGTTGAGCCAGGCGCAGGGGTTTGATGAGGAAATCGTACGCCCCGAGGCGAAGCGCCTCCACCGCGTCATCGATCGTGCCGTAACCGGTCACCAGGATGACCTCGACCTCCGGCCACCTCTCCCGGACGCGGCGGAGCACCTCGATGCCCGAGAGACCGGGCATCTTGAGATCCGTGATCACCAAGTCGGCGGGGTGCTCCTCCTGGAGCCAGAGCCCCTCTTCGCCGCAGGAGGCCGTCCGGACCGTGTGCCCCTGGGATCGCAGGAAGCTGCCCATGGCTTCCCGGATCCCCTTCTCGTCGTCGATCAGGAGGACTTCCATGGACCTCCCGCCCAGTCAAGGAATCCATCCGAGCCAAGAGCTCGAGGCCAGCGGCCGGGCAACGGCGGCCTCACCGGTCCCCTCCGTGTTCCGGGTACAACCGCTCCATGCACTCGGGGCAAAGCCCGTGGGTGAACTCCGCCAAGGAATGGCGCGTCACGAAGGCCTCGATCGCCTCCCAGGCCTGGTCCTCCCCGCGGATTTTCTTGCAGCCCGCACAGATGGGAAGCAGGCCGCGCAACCGGTGGAGAGCGGTCACGTCCTGGAGAAGCAGCAGGGCATAGCGCTGACCGCCCCACACGATCGGGGAGGCCGAGACGAGAAACGCCCTCTCCCTGTGCCCCGCACCCCGGGTCGTGAGCCGAACCTCGCGCTGCTCGGCCCGCATCCCGCCGAGGGCCAGGTCCGCGCTGTCCCTCAGGAGGCAGTCGCCGCACTCCGGAGAGTGGCCGCATCCCTTCTCGCTGCGAAAACTCTTGATGCACCGCAGGGCGTCCCCCGGCCTCGCCCCCACCAGCTCCCCCCCCTCGGGCTCCAGGAACTCCCGGCCCCGCGCGTTCACCGCCTGGACGACCCGTTTCGCGTCCACCAGGAAAGCTCCCATCGGCAGCGCGTCGAAGAGAGCACTGGCCGCCCCGCCGGGCGGCAGAAAATCCTTGAGGGCTCTCACGATCGGCTCTCCCCCAGGGGCGTGACCCGGTACTTGGCCGCCAGGAAGGCAGGGTGGTAGCTCTCCTTGGCCTGCCGGAGGCCCGAATCCCCCAAGTCCTGCTCCCGGTTCACCCAGCGGTACCCCTCCAGCGCGTGCAGGCAGAAGTCCCGGCTGATGAGCGCCGAAAGCCCATCCCGAGCCGGATCGGCCTTCTCGAAGTGGACCACGAAGGTCTCGGGGTTGAGCTCCTCGCCCAGGCAGAAGGCCGCGACTTTCCCCCCCAGGAGGATCACCCCGCCACGCAGCCCCAGCTCCTCGCGGTGGGTCAGGGCGTCGACCGCTGCGGCGGTCTCCAGGTACGTGGAGGGTTTCTCCAGGGAGCAGCGGATGGTGCACCATCCCTGAGCCAGCTCGCGGCACTCCGCCAGGTGCTCCGGCCCCAGCGGCCGAAACTCGTACCCCCCCGCCTCTTCCCGCAAGAATTTGAGCAGCCGGTTTCGCCGCTTGTGGAACCTCTTCCCAGGGAGGTGGGCGAGGTCGTCCCGCGCGTAGACGTAGTCCGCCTGGTCGCGCTCGGGCCGGGCACTCCATCCGGCCGCGTACCGCTCCGAAACCCAGGTTTCGGGCACGGGAAAGAGCGTCGGCGGGGAGCACCCCTCCTCCAACATGTGATCGCAAAGCCTCCGTGAGGCCTCTTCCGGGTCGCCCTCTCCCAGCGGCGGAAAGGCGTACCGGTCGCCCCCGTACCCCCGCGCCGTGACCAGGAGCAGGGTCCCGAGACGGCTCAGCCGGTAGTCATGGGCCTTGCGGAAGAGGTAGAGGTTGGCGAAGGTGAACTCGGAGATCCCGGGCCGAAGGGCACGAAGAACGGGCGCCACCTCGTTCAGGAGCGCCAAGGACACCTCGCAGGAGTCCGGGAAATCCGGGACCCGTGTCACCGGGGGCATCCCGCACCGGCCCTCTCGGGGGTGGAAACCTCGGAGCGCGTCAGGGGCATGGGGACTCCGGCGGGTTGGCGCACGACCCTGTAGCGCAGGGCCGGTCACCACACTACCAGAGGCCGCGGACGCTCGCTAGACCGGGAAACCTCCCCGCACCCGCCGCCACCCGGCCTCGGCGGCACGGGGATGTCCTTCTGTCGGCGCGTTTCGGGGAGACCCAGGCGGAAGACACGTCACTCGCCCGACAGGCTCGCCCGGATTCTCCCGAGGAGCCGGTTGACCGGGTGGGACCGGCCCAGCACGGTGAGCACCGGGTCGCGGCGCTCCCCCATCTCCCGAAGTCGGGCCCTGAGCCCCGGGTGCCGGGGATCCAGACGCAGCCCTCTCTGCAACGCAGCATGGGCCTTGGCCCGCTGGCCGGCCCGGAGCAGCAGCACCCCCAGGGCGCAGTACAGATCCGGGATGTAGAAGGCCTCCCGGATCGCCTGGACACAGGCATCCAGGCCCTCGTGGACCCGGCCGTTGACCAAGGCGCGGCTGGCCGCCTGAAAC
>CAZYJP010000200.1:0-4991 GCA_964647795.1 uncultured Thermodesulfobacteriota bacterium | reverse complement strand
AGGTGCTCGGCCACCGCAAAACCCACGTTGTGCCGCGTCGGCTGGTATCGGAGGCCCGGGTTGCCGAGCCCGACCACGAGCCAGGCTGGACCCGGGAAGCTCACCCGCGTCTATTCCGTCCCAGCCCCCGCCTCGCCGGCCGCAGCCTCGCCCGCCCCCTCCTCGAGCGCGCTGGAAGGAGCGATCACGGCGCACACGGCGAGCTTCAGACCGGTGAGGACCTGGACTCCTTCCGGCACCGGGAGGTCCGATACGTGGATCGAGTGGCCCGGCATCAGGTTGGTCACGTCCACCTCCAGGGCCTCGGGCAAGCGATCGGGCAGGCACAACACCCGCACCTCCCGCCGGGCCACCTGGAGGATGCCGCCGAGCTTCACCCCGGCGGCCGTACCCACGATGCGGATGGGCACCGTGGCGTAGAGGGGACGGTCCGGGTCGAGCTTGTAGAGATCCGCGTGGACGAAGACCCGCTTGAGCGGATGGACCTGGAGGTCCTTGACGAGGGTGCGGATGCCGTCGATGCGGGCATCGCTGGAGCGCAAGCGGAGAAACACGTTGCGTTGGGCCGGGGTGGAGAGCGCCTTGGCCAGGTCCTGCTCCCGAAAGGTGATCATGACCGGCTCCAGGGTGGGGCCGTAGACCACGCCGGGGACCTTGCCCGCAGCCCGGAGCTTGCGGGCCGCCCCCTTCCCTGCGGCGGCCTTCGCCTCTACCGCGAAATCGACTTCGGTGTGCATGGGGGAATCCTTTCTCGTATCGTTCGACAAGGCAGAAATGGGGTCAGACGAACAAGGAGCTCACCGAGCCGCACTCCGTGATTCGTCGGATGGCTTCGGCCAGCAGGGGCGCTACGGTGAGGGCGCGGATCTTTCCGCACTGCCGGGCCTCGGCTCCCAAGGGGATCGTGTCGGTGGTGATGAGCTCCTCCAGCGGAGATTCCACGATGCGCGCCACGGCGGGGCCGGAGAGCACGGAGTGGGTGCACGCAGCGAACACCCGCGCCGCTCCGTTGGCCTTGAGGGCGCGGGCCGCGTTGGTCAGGGTGCCGGCCGTGTCCACCATGTCGTCGAGGAGTATGGCGACCATTCCCTCCACCTCGCCGATGATATGCATCACTTCACTGACGTTGGCCTTCTCCCGGCGCTTGTCGATGATCGCCAGGCCCGCGTTCAGACGCTTCGCGAACGCGCGGGCCCGCTCCACCCCCCCCGCGTCGGGGCTGACGACCACCAGGTGATCTCCCTGGAAACGCCTCCGGAAGTCGTCCAGCAGCACCGGTGCCGCGAAGAGGTTGTCCACCGGGATGTTGAAGAACCCCTGGATCTGGCCGGCGTGGAGGTCCACCGTGAGCACCCGGTCCGCCCCGGCCACCGTCAGCAGATCTGCCACCAGTTTCGAGGTGATGGGTACCCGGGGGTGGACCTTCCGGTCCTGTCGGGCATATCCGTAGTACGGGACGACCGCCGAGATGGAACTGGCGCTCGCCCGCTTGAGCGCGTCCATCATCACCAGGAGCTCCATCAGGTGATGGTTCACCGGGGGACAGGTGGGCTGGACCACGAACACGTCCCAGCCGCGGACGCTCTCCTCGATCTCCACGGCGATCTCGCCGTCGCTGAACGTCTTGCAGGTCACCCTCCCCAAGGGCAACCCCAGGTGCCGACCAATCGACTCGGCCAGCGGGCGATTGGCGCTCCCCGTAAAGATCCGGACGTTGTGCATCGATGATCTCGAGGAGCAGGGCGCTCCGCATGGAAGGCCGCGGACTGGCTGGGGCGGGAGGATTCGAACCTCCGATTGCCGGAATCAAAATCCGGTGACTTACCGCTTGTCTACGCCCCAGTCCGAACGTCATTCGACAAACGGAAACGCGCCCCGCGGCAGGGTTACCACCACGTCTACCCGCCAGCCTCTCTCGTCCGCCCTCCGCCCCAGGAGGGAAGCCCCCTGCCGAGCGGCAGGTTCGTCGGGGAAGAGGCCGAACACCGCGGAGCCGGAGCCGGACATGAGGCTCCCGGATGCTCCCGCCGATTTCAGGGCCTCCAGGGCGGCGCCGACGGACGGCTCCAACTCCCGGGCCGCAGCTCCGAGATCGTTGCGCAGTGCCTGTACAAATCCCCGAAAATTGAACTGCGCTATGGTATGGGGCGTCTCAGGGGTTGTCAACCCCGGAGTGAAACGAGAAAACACCCGTGCCGTGGACAGAAACGCTCCCGGGTGGACGAGCACCATCCACAGCGGTTCGAAGTCCGGGGCGGGGCGGACCGCCTCGCCGATGCCCTCGACCCATGCCGGCCCCCGGGCGAAGAAGAACGGGACATCGGCCCCCACTGCGAAGGCGCTCCGGCTCTGCGCAGCCGCCGAGAGCGGGCGACCGAACAAACGCTCGAGGCCGAGGATCGTCACTGCAGCGTCGCTGGACCCGCCTCCCAGGCCGGCGCCCGAGGGCACGCGCTTCACCACGCGGATGCGGGCACCCGCCGGCACCCCGGTCTCCTCGAGATAGAAGCGGGCGGCCCGGTGACAGAGGTTTCCCTCTCCGCTCGGAACGCCCTCGCCCCCCTCCGCCCGGACCTCCACCCGACCTGCCTCGGGCAGCGCAGTGAGCTCCACGTCGTCGAAGAGACTCACGGGCGCCAGGAACATGCGCAGGTCGTGGTAGCCGTCGGGCCGCCTGCCGCACACCTGGAGAAAGAGATTGACCTTGGCCGGCGCCCGAAGCCTGAGGCACTGCGCTTCTCTCACCGAGCTCCTCGTCCCACTCCCCGGCCCGGTTTACGCGCCACCACCGCAGGAACTGCGATATTGCCGTGTGCGTCGAGCGAGACGTCCGCCGCCTCGTCTGCGAAAGGTGCCTCTCATGGCCACCGGGTCTTCCGCGGGGTGTTTTGGTGACGTGCGTCCGAAGCGTTCGGGCTACAGCGTCTCGATCAGGCGCATCCCGAAAGCCTCGCAGGCGGCCAGGTCGTCTTCGGTGGGGACGAGCTGCACCCGCAGCGGCTCCTCGGGCACCCGGAAGCGAAGCCCCCGCATGCGGTCGGCGATCATGCGCGGCCCCTCACCGCTCCACCCGAAGGAGCCGAACGAAGCGCCCACCTTGCCCTTCACCTTGATCGTGGCCAGGGCGCTGAAGAGGGCCCAGACGTGCTCGAGGGCGTCGCCGTTGATGGTGCAGGACCCCACCGCGAGCCCGTCCACCGCCTCGATCTCGTCCAGGGCTGCCTCGATGTCGAGCCCCTGGAGGCTCCGAACGGCGACCTCCGCTCCCGCGGCCTCCGCCCCCCGGCCGACGGCCTCGGCCATGCGGGCCGTGTTCCCGTAGGCACTGGCATGAAGCACCAAGAGGCGCTTGCGGTCGCCCCGGGCCGGCTCGGCGCTCCACTGCCGGTAACGCTCCAGATAGCTCTCGATCCCGGTCCGCAGGAGGGGACCGTGGCTCGGGCACACCATGCGGAGTGGCAGATCACGGATCTTGTCGAGCCCTTGGCGGACATACTCCTTGAATGGCCGCATGATCACACGGAAGTAGTGCTCGAAGGCGTCGCCGTGGTCCTCCATGCGATCGTTGAAGAGGCGGTCGTCGCAGTAGTGGGCGCCGAGGAAGTCTCCGGGGAAGAGCACCCCGTCCTCCTCCGCGTACGTGAACATGGTGTCGGGCCAGTGCAGGAACGGGGTGTGGAAGAAGCGCAGGGTCCTGCCCCCCAAGTCCAGGGTGTCCCCGTCTCCCACCGTGAGAGGGGCCACATCCCGGTTGAGGATGTGCTGTACGAAGACCCGACCCGCCTTCGACACCACCACCTTGGCCCTGGGGGCCCGCGCCAGCAGCGCCCCCAGGGCCCCGGAATGGTCCGGTTCCAGGTGATTGAGGACCACGTAGTCGATCCGTGCCGGGTCCACCCCCTTGGCCAGAGTCTCGAGGTATAGATCCGTGAACTTGGCCTTCGAGGACTCGATCACGGCGACTCTGTCCCGGCCCTCCACGAGGAACGAGTTGTAGGTGGTGCCGTGCTCTGCCCTCATGATCACGTCGAACACGCGAAGCTGAGGGTCGAGAACGCCCGTCCAACGAATCCCGGGGAGAATCTCTACGGGCTCCATGGCTCACATGGGCTCGAACATGGCCTTTTCCGCCCCGCAGTCGGGGCAGGTCCAGTCGTCGGGGAGGCTCTCGAAGGCGGTGCCGGCGGAAACCCCGTTGTCCGGATCGCCCTTGGCCGGGTCGTAGATGTAGCCGCAGATGGTACACTGATACTTCTTCATCGACTTCCTCCTCTGGCAGGGGGATGGCGCCGCGCAATGCGGGAGGGCCCGCCGCGGGCCCTCCCGGAACGGGAGCTCCGAGAGGGCCTAGAATGACACCTCACCGAAGGGAGCGCAAGCCGGGGGGCCTCTCTGCTACAATGGCGTGCGCCGGGGTGCCGGTAAAGCTTCCCCGGCGGTGTGCCGATCACGAAGGCGCGCCTCCGGCGGGAATTGCGCTCAAGGACTGCCACCTACGTTGCCAGGAGAGAGACCGCATGGGCCCCTTCCCCGCTCCTTCGGCCGGCCGGGAGGCGAAACCGCACGGCCCGCGCCGGCCCGGCCCGGGGATTGTGCTGGGTATCGCCCTCCTCCTGGCGAGCGCCGGCGCTTCGGCCCATGCCCAGATCTACCGCTGGACCGACGAGAGGGGGACCGCCCACTTCACCGACAATCTTCACTCCGTGCCGCCCCAGTACCGCGGGCAGGCCGGAACCATCGACGACCGGCTCCCACCCCACGCGCCTCCGTCGGCCATCCCTCTGGAGGCCGCGGACATCGGTTACCTGGTGGAGGCCCGGCTCAACGGCGGGACCTCCGTTCGGCTCCTCGTGGACACCGGCGCGACGTCTACCGTGCTCTCCCGTGACGCAGCTCGGCGCCTGGGTCTCTCTGTGCGCACCGAGCCCCCGGTGCTCGTGCGCACCGCCGGCGGCACCGTGCAGGCGGGCCTGGCCCAGGTGGCCGAGATC
>CAZYJP010000199.1:0-5040 GCA_964647795.1 uncultured Thermodesulfobacteriota bacterium | reverse complement strand
AGCACCGCGAACACCCCGGCCAGGACCCCGGAAAGACTCTCTTCCGAGGGAACGGCCCCCCCCACCGGCAGATCCATGAGCCACAACAACTCCAGGAAGAGACCGCTCAAAAGGCCCAGGGACGGCTCCCCCATCAGGTAGCCCGCCAGGGTGGCCCCCACCAGGGGCCGGGACACCATCGTCTGGAGCAGGGCCGTCCGGTCCAGTGACAGGAACCCGCCCAGGAGACCCAGCGCAGCGAGAGTTCCCGCGTCCATCAGGGAACCCTGCATCGTACCGCGGCCCGCACGTCGGGGCTCCGATCCGCCGGCACCGCGCGGGCTTCCACCTGGATCCCGCGGGAGAAGAGAAGACACAGCTCTTCCTCGTCGCCTCCCGTCAGGTACACGCTGGCCGTGAGCCCCCGGCTCCCCTGGCTCGGGTGGATGTTCCCGAGATTCAGCAAGGAGTAGGGCAGCCCGGCATCCAGCGCCTCCACGGCCTGCCGGATACCTGCGAAGAGCACCAGTACCCGCCGGAGCCTGAGCTCAGCTCCGAGAAGCCCGACCGCCTTCTCCGGGGTGACGAGGCGGATGTCGAGGTTCGGCCCTCCCAACCCCTCCAGGAGGGCCCTCTGGAAAGAGTCAGACACCAGCTCCCGATCCACCACCAGGATTGTGTCGATCCGGAGACGGGGCACCCAGGAGGCGAGCACCTGGCCGTGGACCAGGCGGTTATCGACACGGGCGAGAAGCACGGCCATGGCTCAGGTGGGGGGCCTGGGCCGGGCGTTCCACAACTCGCTCGCCAAGGCGATGTTGCGGGCCGAGTAATTGCGCAGAAAGGGCGCCAACTCCTCGAGAGCCATCTCGGCACGGGCGCTCTGGGCCTTGACCAACATGGGCAGGTTGACTCCTGTGAGCACCTCCACCCGGCCGGCATCGAGGAAGGGAAGGCACATGTTCGTCGGAGTACCCCCGAACATGTCCGTCAGGATGAGCACACCCTGCCCGGCGTCGAGCCGGCGAAGAGCCTCCTCGATGCGCTTGCGGCCCTCCGCGGGGGGCTCGTCGTAACGGAGCGAGATCGCCTCCACCCCCTCCATCTCTCCGACGATCCCCTGGGTCGCCCGGCACAGGGCCACGCCGAGGTCCTGGTGTGCAGCGATCAGGATGCCGATCATCCCTTCTCCCGTGCCTCCCACAGGGGGCACACGTCACTTCTCGATATCGCGGTGGAGAACCTGGAGCCCTCGCCCCCGGGCCCCAAGGCGCCGGGCGAGCTCTTCGATCAGGCTGACCGAGCGATGTTTTCCGCCCGTGCATCCGATGGCGACGGTGACCGAGGTCTTTCCCTCCCGCTCGTACTGGGGCAGCAGGAAGTCCAAGAGGTCGACGAACCGTGTCAGAAACTCCTGGGCCTCTTCGGTCGCCAGGACGTACTCCTGCACCCCGGGTTCTGTCCCCACACGCCTCTTGAGCGATGGGACGAAATAGGGATTCGGGAGGAATCGGACGTCCATCAGGAGGTCTGCCTCGTGGGGGATACCGTACCGATACCCGAAACTGAGGAGGTTCACCTGCAGAGTCTCTTCCTCCGGACCCTGGCGGAAGTACTGCCACACTGCCTTCTTCAGGTCGTGGACGCTCATCTCCGAGGTGTCGATCACCCGGTCGGAGGTCCCCTTGAGCTCCTCGAAGAGTCTGCGTTCCTCCCGGATCCCGTGGGTGACGGAACCCTCCTCGGCCAGGGGGTGCCGGCGCCGGGTCTCGCTGAACCTCCGCACCAGCACCTCGTCGGAAGCCTCGAGGTACAGGACCTCCGTGCGAACGCCCAACCGCTCCACTTCCTGGAACGCGTCCCGGTATCGCGCCAGGAAGTGGCGCTCCCGCAAGTCCATCCCCACGGCCACCCGCCGCAATTCCCCGCCCACCAGGACGCTGAGCTCCAGGAACTTCGGGAGGATATCCACGGGGAGGTTGTCCACGCAGAAGAACCCGAGATCCTCCAGGGCCTTGAGGGCAGAGCTCTTTCCCGAGCCCGACAGCCCCGTCACGACCACCAGCCGGATGCGGCTCACTCCTCCTCCCCCTGGAGCGCCGCCTGGAGCCGTTCGCG
This sequence comes from uncultured Thermodesulfobacteriota bacterium, assembly GCA_964647795.1. GTDB lineage: Bacteria > Desulfobacterota > Deferrisomatia > Deferrisomatales > JACRMM01 > JBFLZB01. Next base: position 2,943 of record CAZYJP010000199.1, on the reverse strand, counting down.
GAACCGAATCGCCGAGTGGTGCCCCATGCTCTTGAGCATGTGGTTGCGGGCGGCCACCTCCACCACCGAAGAGATGTTCCGCCCCGGCGCCACCGGCACCCGCAAGTACGGCACGTCCACCCCCAGGATGGCGTACGCGCGCTCGTCGAAGCCGAGGCGGTCATACGGCTCGCCGTCCTTCCAGGGGACCAGCTCGATCACCAACTCGACGTCCTTCTCGTCCCGGATGGCGGTTATCCCGAACAGGTCCTGGATGTTCAGGATCCCCAGGCCCCGGATCTCCATGTGGTACCGGATGAGACCCTCGCCCCGGCCCACCACGCGAAACGGGGGGATGAGCCGCACCTGCACCACGTCGTCCGCCACGAGACGATGGCCCCGGAGCACCAGGTCCATCGCGCACTCGCTCTTCCCCATCCCGCTGCGGCCCACGAGGAGAATCCCCACTTCCATGACGTCGACCAGCACCCCGTGAAGGCGGGTCATCGGGGCCAGGCGATCCTCGAGGAACCGGGAGACGCGCTCGATGAAGACCGAGCTGCGGAGGGGCGATCGGAGGAGCGGAGTCCGGGTGCGGTCCGCCTCCTCCACGAAGAGCGGGGGGACGGGCAGACTCTTCGTCACCACGAAGCACGCGACTCCGAGGCCGAATGCGCTGCGCACGTTGGCTTCGCGGCGCTCGGCGGGCAGGGTGTCCAGGTACCCCATCTCGGTGGCGCCCAGGATCTGGACGCGATGCTGGCGCACCTGCTCCGTGTAGCCCGCAAGCGCCAGCCCCGGTTTCTGGATGCGAGGGATCCGGATGCCGTTGGACAGGCCCTCTGCCCCCGCCAGGAGTTCGAGGTCGAGTCGGTGCTCCCGGTCGCCGAACAGCTCTCCTACCGTGATCTCGGGCATCCGACAGGCCCCGTCAGTACTTTTCGTCCTCGCGGGAGATGATCTCGAACAGGGCCTCCTGGGTGTCCGCCTGGAGAAGCTCCTCGCGAAACCCTCTGTCCTTGAGGAGGCGGGAGATGCGGGCCAGAGCCTTGAGGTGGGTGCTCGCCGAGTTCTCCGGCGCCATCAGGAGGAAGAAGAGTTGGACGGGGGCGCCGTCCATGCTGTCGAAGTCCACTCCGTCCGGGCTTCGGCCGAACACTGCCACGACGTCCTTGAGCTCCCGGAGCTTTCCGTGGGGTATCGCAATCCCTTCCCCGATCCCGGTGCTCCCCAGTTTTTCCCGCTCCAGGAGGACGTGAACTGCATCCCGCCCATTGCTGACCACCCCGGTTGACACCAGGACCTCGCTCAACTCCGCGAGAACGTCCTGCTTGCCCCTCGCCTCCAGCCGCGGGACGATCCGCCCCCGCTGGAGAAAGTCCAGCAGCTTCATGCCGACCGCCTCTCTTCCGAAACCCGGAGGAGAACGTAGCTCACTCGTGCTCACTCGGGCTCGATCAAACCGTAATTCCCGTCGTCACGCCGGTACACCACCTTGACCTTGCTGTCCTGGTCGGTGAAGACCAGAAACGGCTGGCCGCTCAGGTCCAGCTCCATCACGGCCTCGTCGACGTTCATGGGGTGGGTGGTGTAGTGCTCGGTCTGGATGACTCGAGGCGTCTCCTCCTCGAAGCTCTCGTACGCGAAGACCTGCTCCCGCACGCTGCGGCGCTCGCGGTTGCTCAGGGGCTGATGCCGCTTGAGCTTCTCTTTGTAGCGTTTGAGCTGACGATCCAGCTTTCCCACGACGTTGTCGATCGCCGTGTAGAAATCGGCGGTCTCCTCCTTGGCGATCACCCTCATCCCGTTGGCCCGCAGGGTCACCTCGGCCAGATGCCGGATCTTCTCCTGCCCCAGAATCACGTGCCCTTCGACCATGCCGTCGAAGTACTTGGTGAGCCGCTCGACCTTTTCCGTGGCGTAGGCCTTCAGCGCCTCGCTGGGCTCTACGTGGCGAAACGTAATACTGAGGTTCATGCAGACCTCCTGCCTGTCCGCGGGGTAAGGGAGCGCTGGAATGTAGCAGACGCCCCCAGGTGTGTCAATTTCCTTCCCGGCCGCCGAAATCGGCCGGCGGCGCAACCGCAGGACTGCGATCCTGTCCCGTCGTCGAAGGTCGGGCAGGAGCCCGGGGCATCGGTCGACCCGCCGCACGAGTTGCTCTCTCCCCCGCCTCTGCTACCTTGGTTTCCGTCCTGGAAAGGGCTTTCCGTGCCGACGCTCTCAGCCCTCGGCCTTCCGCTCTCACCAGGGACCGCACACGATTCCCGAACCAGGAGCCGACGGCGGGACGCCGAGCGCTGATCACCCCATCCGGGGAACGGGGTTTCCGGGAGGATTCCCGCTCCCCGGCGGCCGGCCCCAGCGGGAAGCCCGAGGGAACGTCTTTCGGCCTGCCGAGGTACCCCCATGGCCACAGCGACAACCCTCCGCTCTGCCCTGAGGGTCTCCACGGTCTACGCGCTGTTCGGCGCCCTGTGGGTGGCCCTCTCCGACCGGGTGCTCGCCGCCCTCGTCGAGGACCTGGACCGGCTCACCCGCCTCCAGACCTTCAAGGGCTGGGTCTTCGTCGCGGCGAGCACCTGTCTTCTCTACGCGTCGGTGCGCCGGGAGCTGCGGCTCCGGGAGAGAGCAGAGCAGGCCCTCGCCCAGAGCGAGACCCTGCACCGGGCGCTCGCCGAGTCTGCCCAGGATCTCATCTTCACCGTGGGTCGGGACGGGGCGGTCCGGTATATCAACCGGGCCGGTGCCCGCGGCCTCGGTGGCTCCCCCGAGACCCTGGCCGGCCGCGCCCTGGAGGAGATCTTCCCCCCCGGACTGCGCGAGGACCACCGGCGACACCTGGAAGCGGTGTTCACCTCCGGGCAACCCGCCTCCTTCACCGGAGGGGTCACGACCCCCAAGGGAAAACGCTGGCTCGACACGGTGCTCACCCCCCTCGGCGAAGGGCCCGGGGAACCGGCC
>CAZYJP010000198.1:0-5054 GCA_964647795.1 uncultured Thermodesulfobacteriota bacterium | reverse complement strand
CTGCTGATCCAGGGGGACCGCGAGCAGGCCCGCCAGGCGCTGGGCCGGTCCCTGGCCCTGGACCCGAACCATCGGGCCAGCCTTCGGGCCCTGGCGCGGTTGGAGGAGGAGGCGGGGAATCTCGCATCGGCGGAGGCCCTCTACCGAAGGGTGGTGGCTGCCAACCCCCACGACCTGGAGGTCCGTTTCCGGCTGGGCCACGTGCTGCTCACACGAGGGAGCATGGACGAGGCGCTCGCGGTCTTTGAGGCAGCCGAGAGGTGGGGCGGCGGCGATCCGAGCCTGCGGTTCCGCCTGGGACTGCTCTTGCTCCAAGCGGAGCGTCCGGGCGAGGCCGAAGCGGTATTCCGCACGATGGCCGAAGCCTACGGAGGCGACACCCAGGCCTGGTACCTGCTTGGGGTGAGCCTCCTGGCCCAGAAGAAATACGAGGAAGCAGTACAGGTCTTCAGCCGGATCCCACCGGAGGCTCCCGAATACTCGGATTCCCTGGTGCGCCGGGCCATCGCCCTCGAAGAGCTCGGGCGAAAGGCTGAGGCCCGCGGACTCCTGGAGGGACGGCTTAGAGTCCACCCCGAGGACGAAGAGGTCACGTTGGCGCTCGCGGGGCTCTGGGAGGACGACGCGGAGTACCGTCGGGCAGTGGACCTGCTGGAGACCTATCTGAGAATTCGCCAAACCGAGAACGCCAGGGTCTTCTTCACCCTCGGGGTCCTCCACGACAAGCTCAAGGACTGGCGCCGCAGCGCGGATTACATGATTCGTTCCCTGGAACTGGACCCGGACGATCCTCATGCCCTCAACTACTTGGGGTACACCTACGCGGAGCAGGGCGTGAACCTCGAGGAGGCCGAACGCCTGATCCTGCGAGCGCTGGAGTCCAAACCGGGGGACGGGTTCATCATCGACAGCCTGGGGTGGGTGTACTACAAGCAGGGCAGGTATCGGGAGGCAGTGGACGCCCTGCGCCAGGCGGTGGACGCTGCCCCGGCGGACCCGATCATCTGGGAACATCTGGGCGACGCGCTGGTTGCCGCGGGCGAGCCCGAGAAGGCGGCCGAAGCCTATCGCCGCGCGCTCGAACTGGCGCCCGACACCGAGTCGGCCCGACAGAAGCTGGAGGGGTTGTGAGGCGGGCGCTTCTCCTTCTCGCGACGGCCCTTCTAGGGGCGTGCGCCCCACGGGTGGCGGTTCGGGAACTGCCGAGCACCCCGACGGACCCCGTCCCCCTTGATCGGCGCCTCCAAGAGTACAACGCCGAGCCGCAGGCCGTGCGTTTGGAGGGCCGGCTTCGGGTCGACGGTCTGGGCACGGCCGACTTCGGGGCACGGGTCCGACGAGCTGTGGGATTGCGCCTCGACGCCGTGGGCGGACCGTTTTCCACGCCCCTGCTGTCCATGGTTTGCCGAGCGGGCGCCACGGGGAACTGCCAGGCCTACCTCCCGCTTCGCCGGACCGCCTACCAGCAGGGGTGGGGCGAGTGGGGCCCTTGGTTCGAAACCCTGCTCCTGGGGCGGGTTCCCCGGATCGGGAACCCGGAAGAGGCCCGGCTCTTTTCGGACGGGCGACGGGTTCTGGTGCTCGGAGGAGACGGGGGGTGGCGTCAGGAGGTTCACTTCGGCGCAGGCTCCGACGTGCCCCACCGCGTCCTTCTGAGCTGTTCGGGGGAGACGCGGCTGGAGATGGCGCTGGGGCAGTACACCGAGGTGGAGGGGCATCCGTTTCCCGGCCGCATTTCGGTGCGGACGCCCCAGGACGCCGGAAGCTACGGCCTGGAGTTCCGGAGGGTTGCCTCGGACCCCGACCCGCCCGACGACTGGCTTACCTTGACCCTGCCGCCCGACACGGCCTGGGAGAGCGCCGACGGGCCGGCCGCGGGAAGCCGGGCGCAGTTCCCCTTCTGGCTGCCCGGGCCGGACGGGTAGGCAGTGTCCGAGAGCCTGGCCGAAGCCCGCAACGCCAGGGCCTACCCGAGAGGGGGCTCACGGGAGGGCCCCGGGTTCCGCCGGGGACCGGACGGGCAAACCCCGGCCTCGTGCGTGAAATCCCTCAGCGATCCTCCTCCTCTGGGGACCGGTTTCGGAGGAGGGATGGACCCCGGGACCGGAAGACGTTGTGCCGCCAGGGGAGAGGTCTCCCGGGCCGCGGGGCGCGGGGCAGAAGTGCGCCGGTCGGGGGAGGTGGTCCGACCGTGAGCCTTCCCGAGATCAAGGGGTTCCTGGACCTTTCCTTCGTTGATTGGCCCGGCCGGGTCGCCGCGGTGGTGTTTCTGGCAGGATGCAACTTTCGCTGTCCGTACTGCCACAATCACCGGCTCGTGCTGACCCCCGAGGACCTGGCCACCGTTCGGCTCGAAGAGGTGCTGGCCCGTCTCGAGGCACTCCGGGGCTGGGTGGACGGCGTGTGCGTGACCGGTGGCGAACCCACCCTTCAAACGAAGCTGTCCGCACTGTTGGCCATCTTTCGGTCCCAAGGCCTCGGGGTGAAGCTCGACACCAACGGCTCCCGGCCGGAGGTTCTGGAAGTCCTGCTATCCCAGGGTCTCCTGGACGCGGTGGCCGTGGACATAAAGGCCCCCCTGGAGCCGATCCCCTACCGCCGCAACGCCGGGCAGGGAGCTGACGTGGAGGGGGTGCGTCGCAGTCTGGAACTCCTCTCCCGGTCCTCGATCCCCGTGGAGGTCCGCACCACGGTTCATCCGGACCTGCTGTCACGGGATGAGGTCGGGCGTCTCGCGACCCACGTGGGAGCCGCGTTTACCGTCCACCGGCGGCGGCCGGCTGAGGTCCGATTCACCCTTCAGCGGTGCCGGTCCGAGGAGACGTTGGACCCCTGGCTGGTTACGCGCGAGCCCTTCGCAGCGGAGGATTTCGAGGCTTGGGAAAGGGAGGCGCGGTGTGCCTTCACGACAGCACGGGCTTCGAAGCCCCCCCAACGGGACACCGAAGAATAGCAGGCTGCTGAAAAAGCAGCCTGCGTGGCGTCCCATGGATGGGGCGCCGAATCGCGGCGCTTGAAAAGCATAGTGATTCGTGAGGGTTCGAAGGGGCCGCCCCCGAGACGATTCCCCAGGACCAAGGAATCGGACGCGCCGTCGGCGCGCCCGGAGGGCGAGCCCCGAGACGGGGCGAGTCACCCCGTAGCTAAAAAACCCAGGGAGGGGGTTTTCAGCACCGGATAGGGGTCCCCTGGAGGCGCAGCGTCAGGGCGACGCCCCCGATGGACGATGAGAGGAAGATCCGCCATGACCCCGAAGGATGCCTTGAACGCAGTCTCGCCGCCACCCCGTTTGGCGATCCCGCGCCGTGCCTGCGTTCTGTGGGAACGACGGCGCGCCGGTGTGGGCGACGAGGCGTGTGTTGGCGACAGGCGTGTTGACTTGTTCGGCGGTAGCTAGTAGATTTGGTAGTCTTTTCGATCCGTTCGGGAATCGGCCCGAGGACCGGATTCTGGAGAGTGCTGCCTCCCAGTGCTCCGGCGGGGTGGGGCCTCCCCCTCGGCGCGCCTCTTGAGAGATCCATTCCTGCCGGGCCTTCCGGGTCCGCCGCCGGCGCGAGGAAGCAATGGTGAGGGTCGCCGCAATCCAGGTTTCCGCTTCCGAGGATGCGGAGCGGAATCTGCGCAAGGCCGCCCAGTACGTGGAAGCCGCCGCAGGTCGCGGAGTACGGATCGCCTGTCTTCCCGAGCTCTTTTGCCTGCCCTGGTTCCCCAGGGGCCGGGACGACGCCACGGCCTTGGCCCAGACCGCAGAAGGGCCCTTGGCGGGAGAGATCTCGGCCTTGGCCTCCCGCTTCGGGATCGCCGTGGTCTGTCCGTTCTACGAGCGCGCCGCCGAGGGGGGGTACTACAATGCGGCCCTCGTGGTGGACGCGCGCGGCGAGACCGTCGGGCTGTACCGCAAGGTGCACGTGCCGCTCCTGCCGTCTTGGGAGGAAAAGTACCACTTCACCCCGGGCAATCTCGGGTTCCCTGTGTTTTCCGTGGAAGGGTTGCGGGTTGGCGTGCAACTGGGCTGGGACAACTTCTTCCCGGAGGGGTACCGGTGTCTCACCCTGGGGGGGGCGCAGGTTGTATTCCTGCCGACGGCTGCGGCCTTTGCCAGCCAGGAGCGTTGGCTGGCCTTGGCGGTGAGCCATGCCGTGGCCAACGGGCTGTACGTGGTGCGGGTAAACCGGGTGGGGAGCGAAGCCGGTCTAGACTTCTACGGCCAGAGCTTCGTCGTGCGTCCCGATGGAGATCTTGCGGCGGAGCCCCTCGGTATGGGGGAGGGGGTCCTGGTGGCCGAGTGCGACCCGGTGGCGGTGGAGCGCGTCCGCAAAACCTGGCCGTTTCTTCGGGACCGGCGCCCCAGGCAGTACGCGGGTGTGGCGGGAATCGAGTGGGGCGTCGGTCTCCTGCCTCCCGATGGAGAGGAAAAGTGAGCGGTTCCCCGGGGCGGTCGGCGAGCGGAGGCGGGCGGGCCTGAGCTCGGATCGGCCGTCCGTCGGCTCCCTCCGAGAGGGTGGAGGGAAGTGGAGGTGTCATGGGTTTGGACGTCCGTACGCAGTGCCCCGTCTGTGCCTGGCGTGAAACGTGCGCCAAGAAGCATACTCTCCAGGAGACGGCACTGCACTGCCCGGACTTCTGCCGCGACCGGTCCTTCCCGGCGGAGGAGGCGGGGGGTGGGGTGGCAGCGGAGCACAAGCGGCGGGAGGACGTCTTCGGGGCGTGACCCGACTTCCGCCGCCCAATCCATGACGAGTGCCGCTCCGGGACGGGCGATCTTCCCTGGCGGCTGAGAGAACTCTTGCCGGAGAGCGAGTGATGCGGGCTTACCGCAAGGTGGACGACCACTATGAGCTGAAGATCGAAGGGGGGAGGATGGCGCTCCTGGGGGTGGGGGCCGCCCTGGTGCTCGTGCTCGTCTTCTTGCTCGGCGTCCTGGTGGGAAAGAACCTCTGGGGAGGGCGGCGCCCCGTGGCATTGCCCGTGGCGGAGGCGCCGCGGGAGGCCCCGGGGCCGGTTCCCGAGGCGGTGGACCGGCGCCCCGACCTGACGTTCTACGAGGACCTGAA
>CAZYJP010000197.1:0-5057 GCA_964647795.1 uncultured Thermodesulfobacteriota bacterium | reverse complement strand
ATACGGGCGGATCCCTGTCTCTGCGTTCTTGGGCACCCCACATCTCCGGAACATCGGGAAGGCCGGGGGCGGTCGCGAGCCGAGGGCGCCGCTCCGAGCGCCACCCCGTCCTTCGCATCAGGTGATGTACTCGTCCTCCTCACCGGCGACGAGAACGATCACCCCCTCCTCCTCCAACTGGCGTACGATTTCGGTGATGGAGGACTGGGAGTCACTGACGTCGCTGACTTTGACCGGGCCCAGGAAGGACATCTCCTCCTTCATGGTCTCGACAGCCCGGGAGCTCATGTTGCGGAAGAACTTTTCCCGAAGGGTTTCGGCGGCGCCCTTCATGGCGAGGATGAGCATGCGCTTGTCCGCGCGTTTGAGGATTTCCTGGATCGCCCGGTCCGGGAGGTATTGGATGTCGTCAAAGACGAACATGAGCTGGCGGATGTGGGCGGCGAGCTCCGGGTTCTCCTGCTCCAGTTTCTCCAGGATGTTCTTGGAGTCGGAGCGGCCCATGCGGTTGAGCACTTCCGCCACGGTCTTCACCCCCTGGACCTCGACGGAGGAACCTGCCATGGCCACGATCTTCTTGTCGAGCACCGCCGAGACCTTCCTGACGACCTCGGGGCTGATCTCCTCCAGATTGGCCATGCGCCGAGCGACCTCCACCTGGAGCTCGGCGGGCATGCTGGCGATGGCGTGGGCCGCCTTGGCGATGTCCATGTGCGAGAGAACGAAGGCGATGGTCTGGGGGTGCTCCTTCTGGATGATCTTGGAGAGCAGCCGCGGGTCGGCCTTGCGCAGGTTCGAGAACCCCGGCCCCTGGTCGAGAAACCTGTTGAGGCGGTCCAGGACCTCCCAACAGCGTTCCGGCGGCAGACTCTTGCGCAGGATCTTCTTGGCGTATTCCGCCCCCCCCTGCAGCATATAGCTCCGTGCGAGGACCAGGGTGTGGAACTCCTCCAGAATCGCCTGGGCCTCCTCCGGAGAGGCCTTCTCCAGCACAGCGATCTCTCGGCTCAATTCCTGGATCTCATCGTCGCGCAGGTGGGGGAAGATGGCCTCGGAAGCACTCTCCCCCAAAGCGACCAGGAGAACCGCCGCCTTGCGGACCCCGGAGAGCTGGGTGGCCTCGGCCATCACTCCTCCGCCATCCAGCTCCGGATGAGCTGGGCGGCGACCTCTGGCTCGGTCTGCACCATCTCGGAGAGCCGTCTCTTGAGAGTTTCCCGCCGTACGGTCTGGGACGGCGTGGTCTCATTCAAGGTGAACCCCTCCTCGGACGCACCGGCGGCGAGCTTTCGCTCCAACTCCGCTATCGTGACCGGCCCCGTGACCTCGGGTGCCCGGGATGTCGAGCCGAGCCAGCGCAGCAACGGCCGGGCCACTCCCACGACCAGGAGGAGGGCCACGAGGGCAACCGTCCCAAGACGCGCGAGGACCGAGACCAACTCCGGAACCCAGAAGCCGCCGGTCTCTTCGAGAACCTCCGCCGGGCGGAAGGGTATGCTCGTCACTTCCACCTCGTCCCCCCGCAGGGTGTCGATGCCAACGGCCTTCTCCACGAGGGAGCGGATCCCGGCCAACTCCTCGGAGGCACGAGGAACGAACTCCTTCGCCCCATCTGCTCCCTCCCGGTAGGTGCCGTCCACCGCCACCGCCACGGTTAGCCTCGCCAGAGCCCCGGGGGCCCTCTGGATCCGCGTAACCTTCTTCGACACTTCGTAGGTGACCGTCTCGGTCTCCCGACTCGAGACCACCCCTGCGGCACCGGCACCGGCCGAGACCCCTGCCACGTTGGACGCCACCCCGGGAACCCCCGACGGTCTTCCCTGCCCCGTTCCCGACTCGCTCTCCCGTGCCTCACTTCGCACGGCCACCGCTTCCGGGTCGAAAACTTCGGACGTCTCCTCCATGCGGTCGAAATCGAAGCGGGCCGACACCTGCACCACGGCAGCACCCGAACCCAGAACCCGTTCGAGCATCTCACGGACCCTGCGTTCCGCCTCTCTTTCGTAGGCCCGCTTGTACTCGAGCTGACTCGCGGCGAGAAGACCGGGCTCTTCACCCGACGCCTGATACAGAACGTTTCCCTGGGTGTCCACCACGGTGACGCGGCTGAGCTCCAGACCCGGGACGCTGGAGGAGACCAGGTACACTACGCCCTGGGTCTGTTTGGCACCCAGACGACGGCCCGGGCCGAGTTGGAGGACGACGGAAGCCGCGGAGGGTTGCTGTTCGGTCTCGAAGAGGCGCCGCTCGGGCAAGACCAGGTGCACCCGGGCCCCCTCCACGCCGTCGAGCTGCCGGATCGTACGTGTCAGCTCCCCTTCCAGCGCCCGGGTGTAATTGACCTTCTGGGCGAAATCTGTCATCCCGAACCCCGACTTGTCGAATATCTCGAACCCCACCACCCCTCCGTGGGGAACGCCCTCGCCGGCCAACAGAAGCCGCACGTCGTACACCCGCGCCGACGGGACCAGCACGGTGCGCCCGCCGTCCTGCAGGCGATACGGCACGCCGTCAGTCCGCAGGCGCTCCACCACCTGGGCGGCATCGTCCACCGAGAGCTTGCCATAGAGGACTGCGTAGTCGGGGGAGCCCGCCCACAAAGCGAGCGCAGCAAAACCGGCGGCCAGGGCGGCCGCCACCGCAACAAAGACCCCGCGCTGGGCCGCGGTCAACCCGCCCCAAAGCTGGCGGAACTGGTCCAAGGCGCCGTCCCAGAACGCCACCGGTCAGTTCCTCACACCGGCACCCGCATGACTTCCTGGCAGGCATCGAGGATCTTCCGTCGAGCTTCCATCGTCAGAGTGGGAGACTCGCCCGCCTTCTCGATCGCCACTACTGCCTCCGGTATCCCCGCCTCCCCGCCTGGAGCGAGCTAGGCCACGGCGGCGGCGTCTTTCTGGAGCTCGTCCACCCTTCGGAGACTCTCGGAGAGGACCTCGCCGAGACCCCTTCTCGTCGGCCGGCCCCGGGGCCCGGGCACCTCCCGCCGGCTTCACACCCGGCACAAGACCCGTCAACTCCTCGACCATCGGCTTGCTCCTTCGGACGATCGGCAGTCGGCTACCGCCCCACGGGGGGGCAGAAGAACGCCGAGAGCGGAACGCCGGATCTCCGGGGCCCGCATCATCGGATTCTTCGTGGCCTCCATCACCGTGTCGTCGGCCCCCTGGGCTCGAGACGCCCCCGACAGGTTCAGCATCTCGACCACCGGGTCCACGTTGGGGTATGCCATGTAACCTTGGGCGCTCTCGTCCGGATGTCCGGGCTCATAGCGGAGTTGGGGGGCCGCCGCCAGCACCGTGGGAAGAGGCGCCGCGCCGCAGCTGGGAAGACCGCGGCACGGCGCCGGTATGGTCCCTCCTCAGCGGTCCGGGCCGTGCTTCGCCAGGTTGGACGCCACAGCCTCCACCCTCGGCCTGTGCGCGCCCAGCCCGGAAGTAGCTCACTCCCCGCCCGTTGCAAACGATCGCGGCGTGCCGGTTGGACCGTTCGAAAAGGCCCTGCCCCACGGGCGCGATCGAGCGGTCTACGGCACCCAGGGCCATCACGGTACACCTCCTGCGTCGCGGCTGTCCAGGGTGCCGACCCACGGGAGTCGGGTGGGAAATCCCTCGCCACGGGTGGCGGGCAAGTTCCATGCCTGACCGAGGGCCGACCCGCGGCCGCCTGTGGTCAGGCGAAGCCCAGGCTCGCGATTCTTCGCGAGGGGAACGCTGTTCCCCTCAGGGGGGGGTGAGTCCGACTCCTCCTTGGACCCCTCCCCCGGGTCCCGAGAGGAACCCGGCCACGTCCAGGTGCATCCGAGCCAGTCCAGAGAAAAGTGGGGCGTCCTCCTCGGAGAGGGCTCGAAGCAGCTCGGCGGCCCGGCCGGCATTGCCCGTATCCCGTTCCGCGAGCGCCAGCAGGTAACGGTCCTCGGCCGCCAACTCGGGAGAGGCTCGCAGCAATCGCGCAGCGGTCTCGGGGTCTCCGGAAGCATAGCGCAGCCGCGCCTCGACGAGCCGGCCGTGGGCATCCCATCCCTGGCGCTCCGCACCCGGAGGAAGGGTCTGCCAGAGAGCGCGCCGCGCCAGCAGGGCCTCCAGGAGCTCGGGGGTGGCCGCCCTGGGAACGAACAGGGCGTCGGCCTCGGCCAACAGCGGGACCTGCTCCGCCGGGCCGGGGGCTGCCCGGAGCGCCTCCAGGTAGGTCTCCCTGGCCTGATCCAGATCCCCGGAGGCGGCCAGGGTCCGAGCCAGGGTCCGAAGGGTCTGCCAACCCCGACGGATCTCGGCCAGGCTCCGCAGGGCCTTCGGGTCGCCCTCTGCTGCCTGCGCCCGCAGAAGGCGGACCGCGAGTTCCTCGGAGGGGAGCACTCGCGTGCCACGAACCAGCAACTCCTCATAGAGGGGCCGCGCAAGTGCGGGGGTGCCCAACTCCTCGTAGGCCTGGGCGGCCATCAGGGTGAGGGCCCCGGTTTCTCGGGTCGGCACCCAGGCCATTGGCCCCCGAAGCGACTCATAGACAACCACCACGTCTGCATGGGCGCCCGCTGCCATCCGCTCTGCCAGGTAACCCTCCAGCAAGGCCATGAACGCCTCGTAGGCCCGGCCGGACTCGGGGCTCTCCGGGAAGCCGCGGAAGGCCCGGATGAGCAACCCCAGAGCTTCCTCCACCTTCCCTTCTTCCCGCACCAGGACCGCCAGGCCCCCCAGGGCCCGCTGAGCCGCCCGGGGATCGCGGCCGGCAGCCACCTCCTCCAGCGTCGGCTGCGGCCGATAGAATGCCCGGTAGGCCGGCACAGGCTCCGTGAGGTCCACCCGGTCGGCGTGTTCCGCCCCGAGGAGGGCAAGGCGCAGCACCCCTTCCTTCGCCCCCTCGAGCGTGGTCCCCCCGCTGAGTAGGCCGGCGTAGGCCCGGGCCGCCCGGACCACCTCACCCTCCGCCTCCCAGATTTCCCCCACGAGTAACCGCGCCCGGGCCCCGGCGTCGCTCCCCGCCCAGTCCGCTGCCAACTGCTCCAGAACCCCTACCGCCTCTTCGACACGCCCGTCCCGGCGCAGCAGTTCCGCCAGGGC
>CAZYJP010000196.1:0-5080 GCA_964647795.1 uncultured Thermodesulfobacteriota bacterium | reverse complement strand
CGGGGGCAGGCCCTCGAAGACCTCCGGGAACCCCTCCACCTGGAGACGGCGGGCCGGGTCGTCCAGGGGCTGGTCGAAGTGGCACCGGTGGCACGCGGGCTCCCCGAATCCGCCCGTGTGGCCCGCGGGCGGCCCGTCCCGGTATGCCCAGGCGGGCGCCGCCGCGAGGATCAGCGCGAGGAAGGCCGCCCTACGGCAGCCGAGCGCGGCCGATCGTGTTTTCATCGGTCCCGAACCAGAGCTCGCGGGTGGGCGAGTGGAGGTACATGTGGCGCACAGAGCCCCCGCCGCTGGGGATATCGGTGACGCTGAAGAACGCCTCTGCGGACGGGTCGAAGCCTACCAGGCGGTTGGGGCGCAGCCCGGTCTCCACGAACCACAGCCGCCCCCGGTCATCTGCCGCCATCGCGTAGGGCCGGGCGCCCTCCCCTCCCGGGGTCCGCCACTCCCGGACGGTGCCGGTCCCCGGGTCCAGGCGGCCCAGGTACCCCTGCGCGTAGTCCACGTACCAGACCTGACCGTCGGGGGTGACGTCGAGACGGCGGGGCCGGGCGGCCTCTCGGGGCAACGGGACCTCCCGGAGCTCCAGGCTCTGCGGGTCGACCGCGCCCAGCTTGTGGGTCCCGAAGGCCACGAACCAGGGGGCTCCCTTCGAGTCCACGACGATCCCGTAAGGGCGGGCGCCGGGGGTAGGCACCCTGATGAGGTCCACGAGGCCCGAGGAGGTCGTGAGCCTGCCCACGAAGTTCCCGCCCTGGACCGTGAACCAGATGTCCTCCCTCTGGTCGAAAACGAGGGTGTGAGGGTCCCGCGCCGCCGGATCGGGCATCGGGAACTTGACGATCTCACCGGACTCCGGGTCCAACCTGCCGATGTGCGCGGCCCGGTTGCCGGCGTACCAGACCCGCCCCTTCCCGTCCACCAGGAGGTTGTGGGGACCCGTGCCGGCGTCGAGAGGATAGCGCCGGAACTCACCGGTCGCCGGGTCGAGGTACGCCACATAGTCACTCCTCTGCCCCACGAACCACACGCTCCCCTTGCCGTCCACGTAGGGGTCTCGCGGCCGGGTGTCCTCCCAGGGGACAGTCCACTCGACGATGTCCACCGGGCCCGGATCCCCGGCCCAGGAAACGCTTCCGAGGAGCGCCGCGACCACTGCAAATAACGTATTCCTCATGGGTGTACCTCCCGGACGATTCATCCTGCTCGGGTTGACGCGTACGACCCCAACCTATCCATCCCGGCCCGGCCTGGCCAGTGCGACCCCCGCTGGGCGGTTCGCAAGCCCCTCGGGCCGGGGCACCCGGCGGGACCAGCATCCCGGCCCGAAGTTGCGTCAAAGGACGCGGCTTGCCGGGCAGAACGCAGGGGCTCTCGGCCCCCGCCCCCCCCCGCGTCGGGGGACCCTGGAGGGACTCCTCGGCTTCGGCTCGGGAGCGGAATCGGGTAAGCTGACGAGAGACCGCGGGCTCGGGTCACCCCGCTGCGCGGCGATAAGGAGACGCGAAATGACCTGGTTCGTCCTCACGTTCCTGCTCGTGTACACCGGCATGCACGCGGTGGTCCTCCGGGGGACCTATCCCCTCCTGACCGGCCATCCCTTGCTTCCCGGACTGGTGAGCGTGTGGATGGCCGCGATGGTGCTCGCCCCCATCCTCGTCCGCCTCCTGGACCGGGCCGGGCACGAGCAGACCGCCCGTGCTGCAGCCTGGATCGGGTACGGCTGGATGGGCCTCGTCTTCCTGGCGTTCTGCCTCTTTGCCGCCCTCCAGGTCGCGGACCTCCTGGTGCGCACGGCCGGCAAGGCCGTGCCGGCCCTGTCCGGCCTCACCCTGCGTACGGCGGCCAGCGCGGCCGTATGCCGTCTGGTCACCTCGGCCGTAGGCATCTACGGCTTCTTCGAGGCCGCGAACCTGCGGGTGGAGACCGTGCACCTGACGACCGAAAAGCTTCCCCCCGGGGTGGACCGGCTGCGCATCGCCCAGGTCTCGGACCTGCACCTCGGTCTGATCCACCGGGACGAGGCCCTCGCGCCGGTGATCTCCGCGGTCCGGGAGCTGGAACCCGACCTGCTCGTCGCCACCGGCGACATCGTGGACGCCCAGATGGACCACCTGGAGGACCTGACCGGCCTGTGGCGGCGCCTGGACCCGCCGCTGGGGAAGTTCGCGGTGACCGGGAACCACGAGTACTACGCCGGGCTCGAGCAGGGGCTCGATTTCCTCGCCCAAAGCGGCTTCACGGTCTTGCGCAACGAGGCCGTGACCGTGGCGGACACCCTGATCGTCGCCGGCGTGGACGACCCGGCGGGGAGCCGCGTTCCCGACGACGCGGCGGTATTGGCCCAGGCTGAGGGGAGCGGTCTCTTCACCGTCCTGCTCAAACACCGCCCCTGGGTCTCGGAAGCGGCATCCGGTCTCTTCGACCTCCAGCTCTCCGGCCACACTCACCGGGGCCAGATCTTTCCATTTCGCTATTTCGTCCGGAAGGCATATCCCTTTTTCGAAGGGCTCTACCCAATTCTCGGGGGAGCTCACCTCTACGTGAGCCGCGGCACCGGCACCTGGGGTCCCCCCATGCGGGTCCTCTCCCCCCCTGAGGTGACGCTCATTGAGATCGTGAGGCCGCAGCCGTAGGGCCCGGTCAGGCGGGGACTCAGCGCGTCACCGGGTGGGTTGACAGCAGGTTCGGCGGGGCTAGTGTGCCGCCATCGATCTGCTCCCGCGGAGCTCCCGGGGGAACCACCGGGCACGTGCCGAGGCAGTCACGGTGGGGGCAATGCCGCTGCCCACCGCTCGCACAGGAGGACGTCATGAAGAAGCACTGGGTCGTAGCCGTCGTCGCCGCCTCGATCTGGGTGGGGGTCGCAGGGTCCGTATCGGCGGCCAACACCGACCGCTTCGGGATGGCGGGGTGTGGTCTGGGCTCCCTGCTCTTCGGGGACGACCCCGGAAAGCTGCCGCAGATCCTGGGGGCCACCACCAACGGCACCTCGGGCAACCAGACCTTCGGGATCACCTCCGGTACGAGCAACTGCGACCCGAAGGCGGGGCCCGCCGGGGCCCGGATCTTCATCGAGACCAACCGCGAGGCGCTGGCGAAGGACGCCGCCCGCGGCTCGGGGGAGACCGTGGCGGGCCTGAGCTCTCTGGCGGGCTGCCGTGACGCGGGCGGCACCGGGAGCGCTCTCCAGCGGAACTTCGGCATCATCTTCCCTCATGCGGGCGTCTCGGACGCCCACGTCAGCGCAACGGTCCTCGAGATCCTGGCCGCGGACCGCTCCCTGGCCTGCGACAAACTCCTCTAGTCTCGGCGACACGAGCCGGTTCCCGCGGGGCTCCTCCCGGAGCCCCGCTTTTCTTCGGTCCGGAGGGTTGGCGTGGCCGTATCGCGACTCCCCATGGCCCCGGCGGTCTTTGCCCTCCTGTGCGCCTTCTCACCCGCACCTGCACCGGGCGCCTACGTCGAGGGGCTCGTGGCGAGGGCTCGGGAAGCCAATCTCGATGCGCATCCCCAGTGGGTGCGCCTGGGGCACTACCGGGCCGCGCCCGGCGGTTGGCGCAGCGAGGTGGACGGAACGCCCTTCTTCCTCGCGAGGACCGGGAAGTCGGACCCCCAGGCGGAGTTGGAGGCCACCCTGCGCGGCCTCTTCCTCCCCGCCACCGGCACGGCGGACGACGATCACCCCCTCTGCGCCTTCCCCGCCCGGGCGGCCTGGCTGAAGGACCGTCTCGGCATCCCCCCGAGCGAGCTTCCGCAGGCTGCCTGTCCGCGGTTCGAGGAGCTCTTCGAGCGCATCGACCCCCTGTCCGCCACCTTCGTCTTTTCAGCGTACTACCTGAACAACCCCGTTTCGGCCTTCGGGCACACGTTCCTGCGAATCAACAGCGCCGCGGCGCAGGGCGCTCCGTCCCGACGGGAACTCCTCGACTACGGAATCGACTACGCCGCGGTCACGGGGGAGGAGAGTGCCGTCCTGTACGCCATCCAGGGGCTTCTCGGCTACTTCCCGGGGAAGTTCAGCGCGATGCCGTACTACTACAAAGTGCGCAAGTACAACGACATGGAGGCTCGCGACCTTTGGGAGTACGACCTCTCCCTGACGCCGGAGGAGACACGTTTCCTGGTCGCGCACCTCTGGGAGCTCGGGCGCACGTACATGGACTACTGGTACCTCACCGAGAACTGCTCCTACCACATCCTGGGCCTCCTGGAGGCTGCCCGCCCCAAGCTCGACCTCATCTCGGCGCTGTCGAAGCCGGTCCTGCCGGCCGACACCGTGAAGGCCGTCGCAGAAAGCCCGGGCCTCGTCACAGCGCTCCGCTACCGGCCGTCGATCCGTTCCCAGTTCCGCGAGCGGCTGCGGGGACTCGAACGGCGCCACCGGCCCATCGTCGCCTCCCTGACGACCGACGCCGCATCGGCCCTGCCGGAGAACCTGTCCAGTCTGGAGGCGGGCGCCGTGCTCGACGCCGCCGTGGATCTCGTCGAGATGAGGCACTTTCGCGAGCTCGTGGCCGAACCCGGAGGCCCTGCGGCCCGACAGAAGCAACTACTCTTGGAGCGGCGGGCCCGGCTGGGGATCGCGAGCCCCGAGCTCGCCCTCGTGCCCCGGAGCGGTGACCTGCCCCACGCGGGGCACGACTCGCGGCGCCTCGGAGCGGGCGGAGGGTATTCGTCCGCGCAGGGGGGCTTCGCCGAGGCGAGCTTCCGCATCGCCCTGCACGACCTCCTCGATCCCCCGGCCGGCTACCCCGACACCGCTCAGATCGAGTTCCTCCCCATGCGGGTGCGGTACGCCCCCGAGGGCAACCGGATCCGGCTGGACGAGGGCTACCTCGTGCGGGTGCTGTCCCTATCGCCGCGGGACCGTTTCGAGAAGGATCTCTCGTGGAAGGTCGCCGCAGGGGCCGCCACCCTCGCCGACTCCGGGTGCAAAGACGGCTGCACCGCAGCCCACTTCGGAGGGGGTGGAGGGCTGGCCTGGGCCCGGCAGGACGGCTCCGTTCTTCTCTGGACGACCCTGGATGCCGACATCTTCGCTTCCCCCCGCCTCGAGGGAGGCATCGGCGACGGCCCC
>CAZYJP010000195.1:0-5125 GCA_964647795.1 uncultured Thermodesulfobacteriota bacterium | reverse complement strand
CCTCCACTTCGAGGGGGAGATAGTCCCCCTCCTGGAACAGCGCGGAATGCTCCTTTCGAGCCCCCAGGGCCCGCCAGGTGAGGAAGAGCTTGACCCCGCCGTCTTCCGGGTGGGCCAGGAGATCGGCCAAGAGGTGTTGCGGGTTCGCCTCGAAGCGGTTCCTGATGTCGGCGAGGAGACGCCTGCGCAGCTCGTAGTCCACCGGGCGGCGGTTGTCTGGATCCACCAGCGAGAGATCCCAGAGCTCGGTCCCTTGATAGAAATCCGGAACCCCCGGGCAGGCGGCCTTCAGGAGCACCTGGCTCAAGGAGTTGAGCACGCCGTGGCGGGCCACCCGACGCTGGAAGGGGAGGAACTCCGGCAGGAAGTCACCTTCGGGGTCCAGCGCCTCTTCCGCGAAGGCCACGTAAGCCTGCTCGTACTCGGCGTTGGGTTTGAGCCAGCCGGTGTGGACCTTGGCCTCGCGCACGGCCTTGATCAGGAAGTTCCGCAGCCGCTCGCGAAAGGCGGGAACCT
Source organism: uncultured Thermodesulfobacteriota bacterium (assembly GCA_964647795.1). Taxonomy (GTDB): domain Bacteria; phylum Desulfobacterota; class Deferrisomatia; order Deferrisomatales; family JACRMM01; genus JBFLZB01. The sequence continues at coordinate 4,609 of CAZYJP010000195.1, read as the reverse complement.
CCTCGGGGCTAAAGGGCCATGCCCCCACCAGTGTCTGGTAGAGGGCGTACTCGTCGTTGCGGTCGGGGAGGTTGCGGTCCTTGCGGCCCCGGCGGATCCCGGCGTTCAGACGGCGCCAGCTCCCCACGGCGCGGGACCACTCCCCGGGCAGCTCCGAGAGCACTGCCAAACGGGCGCGCACGTCCTCGCCCCGCTTGGTGTCGTGGGTGGCGGTGGCACTGAGGGCGTGGGGCCAGGTCTCGCGGCGCCGGCGGTTGAAGGCGTGGAGCTCCTCCACGGGCGTTCCGAACCGCTCCGGACTGCTGCCCACCTCGTTGAGGGCAAGGAGGCGGTTGAATACATAGAGCACCGTGTCCTCGAACCCCTTGGCGGTCAACGGCCCGGTGTACTGCTGGAACCGCCTCAAGAAATGAGTCCAGCGTTCCCGGTCGACCTCCGGGAGCCAAGCCGGAAACTCCAGAAGCAAGAAGGCTTCCAGGAAGCTCAGTTCGTTGGCGAGCTCGGGGCACCGCTCCCGCGCTCCCTGCACGGCGTCCCGAAGGTAAGCGGGGTCGGCCTCCCGGGACCATGAGCTCCCCCCGTAGGTTCGGTACACGGGGAAGGCCGCCATCACCTCCGCCAGCGCCCGCTTGAGGCCGTACAGGGTGATGTCGATGGCGTGGCGGTAGGATGCCGAGATCTCCTTGAGGAGGTGGGCCAGGTTGTCCAGGTCCCCCGCCATGTGGTTGTAGAGGAGGAGCTTCTTCTTCTCGTATACGAGGTTCGAGAGGCTCTCCCGCACCCCGCGGAGGCTGGCGTAGAGCCGATCGAAGGCCCTTCGGCTGTTGGGGTCGACGAAGATGCCGTTGATGCAGTTGAGGAAGTCGTAGCCGGTGGTGCCCTGGACGGGCCACGCGGCGGGGAGCTCCTCCCCGGGCTCCAGAATCTTCTCCACTACCACATAGGCGTCGGGCGCCTCGCTCCGCAACCGCTCCAGGTAGGCCCCGGGGTCGTACAGGCCGTCCACGTGGTCCACCCGGAGGCCGGTGGCGACGCCCTGCCGAACCAGGTCCAGCACCAACGCGTGGGTTTCCCGAAAGACATCTTCGCGCTCCACCTGCACCGAGATGAGCTCATTGATGCTGAAGAACCGCCGGTAGTTGAGCTCTTCGGTGGCCACCTTCCAGAAGCACAGGCGGAAGCCCTGGCAGGAGAGGAGCCGGTCCAGGCCCTGGAAGCTCTCCGGTTCCCCCGGCCGGCCGTTGACTGCCGTCAGCTCCCCGTCCACGGCCCGGCGCACCTCGGGGTTGCCCCGGTAGAGCTCTCCGAGTACCCGCTTGATGAACCGTACCTGCGAGCCCCGCTCCTCGAGCTCCCGGGAAGAGGCCAGGGTGCGCAGGGTGTAGAGGACCCCGAGATACCGGACGAAGTCCGGGTGGTCCTCCCCGAGGGCTCGGCGAAGCCCCGGCACCCCCGGGGCGACGAGGTCGGGGTAAGAGTCGATGGCCAGGGGGAATGCCTGGTCGAAGTAGGTCACCCGGAACCCCTCCTCCGTGTAGGCGATCTGGATCTCCCCCCGCTCCAGAGCCTCGCCGTAGAAGGAGCCGAGCAAGGGGGCGAGCACCCGGCCCCGCAGGCTCTCGAAGGGCGGGTTCCAGTCCACGTCGAAGAGCTCTCGGTACGCCGACTGCTCTCCGCTCTCGAGGACGTCGGCCAGGTAGGGGTTTCGGCCGTCGTAGGCCATGTGGTTCGGGACGATGTCCTGGAGCCAGCCCAGGCCCCGGCGGCGCAGGTCTTCGGCGAAGGCCCGGAATTCCTCGGGGCTGCCGAGCTCGGGGTTGAGCCGGGTGGGGTCGAGCACGTCGTAGCCGTGGGCGCTGCCGGGGCGCGCCCGGAAGGCGGGGGAGAGGTAGAGGTCGGTGATCCCCAGGGCCTCCAGGTACTCCAGGAGGGCCGCCGCCTCCGGAAACCCGAAGCCCCGCCGCAACTGCAGCCGGTAGGTTGCCGAGGGGATCCTCACGGCTCCACCCGGACGCCCAGGTGGTCCCCCAGGCGGCGGAAGTGCTCGAGCCAGACCGTCGCGAACTCCCGGCCCTCTCCAGAGGCGGCGACCATGGGACCGGTGAGGCGGCGGGCCACCGCGAAGAAGACGTTCTGCGCCCTGCGCAGGTTGAGCTCCACCCCCGCGGGCGCGAGCCGGGTCAGGACGCGGTCCGCCGCTTCGATCTCCCCGAGTTGGGCCGGGTCTCGCGCCCAGCGCTCCGTGCGCTCCGTCAACCAACGGCCGGCCACGAAGCCCAGGAGCCGGCGGTCGATCTCGAGGGACCACCGGACGACCTCCTCGAGGAGGGCGGCCAGGCGCTCCGGATCCACCTCCTCTGCCCGGAAGAGCCCCACGAGCTCTGCATTGACGGCGAACTCCGCGGACATCCGGAGCGCCCTGGGCAGGGGAATCCTGAGGGTTTGGAGGAAGTTCATGATGGGGTAGTTCTTCTGGTAGATCTGGCGCAGCGTTCCCTCCACCTCTTCCAGGGTGGTGTAGCGGATCTGGTCGAGGACCTTGCGCTGCTCGTCACGGAAGAGGTGCCACAGGGAGTAGGTGTGGTCCCCAAAGTGACGGTCGATCACCCGGATGACCTCCGGCACGTCGCTGCGCAGGAAGGGCTCCCGCACCGCGGCCGACATGGCCGCGAAGGCCTCCTCCCCCAGGAACTCCCGCACTCCCCCGAGGACGTTGTGGTCCCCCAGGTCGAGCACCGCATAGCTCACCTCGGCCTCGTTCCAGGTGATGGACGAACGCACCAGGGCCCGGCCCACCACGAGCCGCTGCCTGCCGGCATCGGTGCGGCTCTGGCGCTCGTTGCGGACGTTATAGGAGAAGATCTGCGTCGATTCCTGGTAGTCCTCGAAGGCCGAGGAGATGGCATAGTGGGCGCCCACCCGGAGCAGATCCAGGGCGGCGGGGCGCACGTATCGGATGAAGACCTGGGCACCGTTTCCGAGCTCGGGAAGGTTGCTGGGGGCGGCCTTCAGGCGTTCCACGTACTCGGGCTCCAGGTCGATCCCGCAGGCCTCCCGGGCGAGCTGCAGGGCCCGGGCCGCGTACTGGAGCACCTGCACGGTCTCGAGCCCCGAGAGCTCGTCGAAGAACCAGCCGCAACTCGTGTACATGAGCAGTGCGTGTCGCTGGAGCTCGAGGAGGCGCAGAGCCCGCACCTTCTCCTCGGCGGAGAGCTCCCGGGTCGCGTGGCGCTCCAGGAAGGAGCCCACGTTGTCTTCGCTGCGGTCCAGGAGCACTTCCACATACCGGTCCCGGGCCTCCCAGGGGTCCTGGAGGAGGGCGCCGGCCGCCTCCTCGTAGGGGCCGGCCAGGCTGTCCCGGAGCCAGTCCATGGCGGCCCGCAAGGGTCCCCGCCAGGCCTGGCTCCACCCCGGCCGCCCCCCCGAGTTGCACCCGCAGTCGGCCCGCCAGCGCTCCACCCCGTGGATGCAGCTCCAGGAGCTCCCCTCGTGGATCTGCACCTCCTGCTCCGGAGGATGGTGTTCGAGGAACTCCCCGTAGACGGTGAGGCGGATCGAGTCCTTCTCCTCCAGATGGTGGAGGCAGTAGGCCAGGGCCATGTCTCCGCCCCGGTGGTGGTGGCCGTAGCTCTCCCCGTCGGTGGCCACGTGGACGAGCTGGGGGCTCGTCGGGTCGTCCTCCACGAAGGCCTCCTCGAGGCGCCGCGCGAAGGCGCCCCCGTCGTTGAGGAGCCCTCCGAAGGCCAGATCCTGGGCGATGGGCCCGTCGTAGAAGAAGAGCGCGAGCTCTCGTCCCGAGGGCAGGCGGCACAGGTAGGGGACCCGGGGGTCGATTCCCTCGCCCACCTCCTCCCAGGCCTTCTCCCCCAGGCGGCGCACCCGGTGGGCCTGCCGGGGCGCGAGGATCGTAAAGCGCACCCCTTCCTCCGCCAGGAGGTCGAAGGTCTCCAGGTCCGCGGCGGTCTCCGCCAGCCACATTCCCTCGGGCCGCCTCCCGAACCGGCGCTCGAAGTCGGCGATCCCCCACCGGACCTGGGTGCGCTTGTCCCGGGAGCTGGCCAGGGGCATGATCAGGTGGTTGTACACCTGGGCCAGGGCGCTGCCGTGCCCCGAGTAGCGCTCCCGGCTGTGCCGGTCGGCCTCCACGATGGCGCCGTGGAGCTCGGGAGCGTGGATCTCGAGCCAGGAGAGCAGGGTGGGGCCCAGATTGAAACTGATCCGCGAGTAGTTGTTCACGATGTCGCCGATGCGGCACTCCCCGTCGAGGATGCGGGAGGATGCGTTGGCCTCGTAGCACTCGGCGGTGATGCGGGCGTTCCAGTCGTGGTAGGGGTAGGCCGAGTCCTGCAGCTCCACCACCTCGAGCCAGGGGTTCTCCCGGGGGGGCTGGTAGAAGTGGGCGTGGATGCAGACGTAGCGGTCCATGGGCCTTTTCTCCTGTCGGGTCAACTTCTCTCATAGCCGTGGAGGCCGGTGGGCTCGTGAAGGTCCGTAGGTCGGGTTAGCCCGTGGGGCGCAACCCGGCGGTTCCGGCCGCGGCCCAGAGGGCGGCGCTCCGGGGCGAGAGGACGAGCTCGCCCTGCACCCCGGCTGACTCGGCCGCACCTGA
>CAZYJP010000194.1:0-5142 GCA_964647795.1 uncultured Thermodesulfobacteriota bacterium | reverse complement strand
TCGAGTTCCACGACGGTCACACCGGGTGAGCTCGGCCCCGTGGCGTTCGACAGCCGTTCGGATGGCCACCGGGGTGTAGGGGGTGCCGGCCAGCAATTCCAGAACCTGCTTCGTCACCGCTCTTCTGCGCAGCCGGCACCTGCCCGCCCGCACAACCCTTCTACGGCTTCCTGCGGTCCGGCGATCACCAGCCGGTCGCCCGCCTGCAGCACTTCGTGGGGCTCGGGCGCGACAATCCGGTCCTCGCCCCGCTGGATGCCGATGACGTTGACCCCGAACCGGCCCCGCAGGTCCAGAGCGGCGAGTGAAAGGCCCGCCCAGGCGGACTCTTCCCCTACCCGGACCTCGTTGATCCGGAACGGCGGCGTCGCGGACTCGTCGAAAGCGGGCGCCTGCAGGAGCTCTCGAGCCCGGGCCAGGGCCTCGGCAGGCCCCACGAGGACCAGCCGATCCCCCGGGTAGACCTGAAAGTCCGGCCCGAGGTCGAAGAGGCTTCGACCTCCGCGATCCACCGCGATCACCGAGGCACCGGTGCGCGAGCGCAGCGTCAAGTCCTGCAGCCGGCGGCCCGCGGCGAGCGAGTCGCTCCCGACCCGCACCTCGTCCAGAGTCACATCCCAGGGGTGGGCTTGGTGGATGCTGTCGGCGGCCCCCCCCAAGGCATCCACCGCCTGCTCCGAGGCGTCGGCAAAGGGAAACAGGACCTTGTCGGCCCCGGCCCGCTCGAAGTCCGCGACCTCGGCCGCGCTGTGGGCCGTGAGCACCACCTTGCCCCGGTACCCGTGGGCCCGCAGCGAACGCAAGAGGGTCAGGTTCGCATCGCGTCCCGGGGCCGCGTTCACCACCCAGCGGGCCTGTGGCAGGGGCAGGCGCTCGAGGATGTCGGGGTCCTCGGCGTCCCCGTAACGCACGGGGAGGCCCTCGCCCTGGCACTCGGCCAGCGCCTCGGGGTCGAAATCCACCCCAAGCACCTGCCGTCCCCGGCGCCGGAGGTTCCTGGCGATGTTTCGGCCGTAACGTCCCAGGCCGAAGAGGATCACGTCGGCCCCGGCGCCCTCGACGCTGTCCTCGGCCCGTTCCCGATGGGCGACCCGCCGCTCGAAGAGCCCCAGCAGGGGAGAGAGCCGGTTGTAGAGGGGGTGGGAGTAGAGGATCAGGTAAGTCGAGAGACCGATGGTCACGAGCCCCACGAGAGTGAGCAGCCCCATGGTCTCCTCGCTGAGGTGACCGAGTCCCACTCCCATGGCGCCGAGGATCAGGGAGAACTCGCTGATCTGCGCCACGGTCAGGCCGGCCAGAAAGCCCGTGCGCTTGCGGTAACCCATGAAGCCCATGATCGCCATGACGATGATGGGGTTGCCCACCAGGACGAAGACCGAGAAGACCGCCGCGGGCCCCAGCTGGGCGCCCAGGAGGGAGAGGTCCAGCCCCGCCCCCAGATCGATGAAGAAGAAGAGGAGCAGGAAGTCCCGCAGGCTCACCAGCCGCGAGGCGATAGCCTCCCGGTAGGGGGTCGAGGCCAGGGAGATGCCGGCCAGGAACGCGCCCACCTCCTTGCTGAACCCCAGGGTATCCCCCAGGGCCGCCAGGAGCACCGCCCAGGCGACGGCGGAGAGGACCAGGAGCTCCTGGGAGCGGGCGAGCCGGTCCAGGAGCGGCGGGAGCACGTAGCGCATGAGGAGTGCCACGACTCCCAGGAACGCGAGGCCCACGCTGGCCACCCGCAGGCCCTCCCGGAGTATCCCTCCTTCTCCCCCGGGGGCGGCACCCAGGGCGGTGAGGCCAATGAGCGCGAGTACCGCCGCCACATCCTGCACGATGAGAAAGCCGAGCGCGATGCGCCCGTGGAGGGCGTCGATCTCCCGCTTGTCCGAGAGGAGCTTGACGATGATGATCGTGCTGGAGAAGGTGAGGCCTACCGCCAGGTAGAGGGCCTCCACGGTCCCCATCCCGAACCCCAGGGCGATGAGGAAGCCGAAGAGCGAGGTGAAGAGCACCTGCCCGAGCCCCGTGGCCAGGGCGACGGGGCCGGTGGTGCGGATGAGGTGGAGGTCGAGCTTCAAGCCCACCACGAAGAGCAGGAGCGCGATGCCGAGCTCCGCCAGGAGCTCGATCTGCTCGTGGGACGAGACGAGATCGAGCCCCGAGGGCCCCACCAGCACCCCCACTCCGATGAACGCCACGATCAGGGGCTGGCGCATCTGGGTCGCCACGGCCCCGATCAACGCGCTGACCACCAGGATCGCGGTCATCTCGAGGAAGAGGCTCTCGAACACCAGAGGCATGCTTCCCCCTTCAGGGACGCCGAGAAAATGGAGTCGATGCAGCCCGGCGTTGCTTTGCGAGCCGCGACAGAGCCCGGGAGCCGCCCGCGGCCGCCGTGCTCAAGAAGGCATCTGGCAGACGCCCGGCAGGATACCCTTCTCCTGCGCCGTCTCGTAGACGTGCTCGGCGAAGCCTGCACCGGCCTCGCCAAAGATGTTGTAGGCTGCGTGCACCCCCGCCCGGAGCAGCTCCTCCCGCTGGTCGTCATACATCGCGATGGCCGCGATGCCCCCGTGAAACTCGACTTTCCGGAGCTGTTCGACGGCGAACAGGTTGGCCTGGTGTTTGGGCATGGCCAGCAGGATCAGCTCGAGCCGCTCGAAGGCGCCCTGGGTCTTCAGCAGCTCCCAGAAGTCCGGGTCTGCGGCATCGCCCAGGATGACGTCCCGGCCGGCCTCCCGGTGGGCAGAGACGGAGGTCGCGTTGTAGTCGACGCCGACCACCGTGGCGCCGCAGCGCTGCCGCATCAGGTCGTAGGCGCCCGTCCCGATCCGGCCCATGCCGAGGATCGCGACGTTGGATGTCACCGGGTGGATCATCTCGTCGGGGTGGCGCCCCCCGGTCTCGAAGGCCCGCAGGCGTCCCTGGAACCGGGAGTAGATGGCGTTGGCCCGGGAGTTGAGAGGGGAGGCGAGGATGAAGGTCATGGAGAGAGCCAGGGCGAAGACCGTGAGCCACTCGCGGGCGAGCCACCCGTTGGTGACCGCGACGGCGCCGACGATCAGACCGAACTCGCTGTAGTTGGTCAGGCTGAAGGACGCCAGCAGTGAGGAGCGCGCCCGGAGGCGAAAGCGGCACAGCAGGAGGAAATAGAGGGCGCTCTTGAGGGGGACCAGGAGCGTCAGCGCCGCCGCCAGCAGGAACGTCTCCACCGTGGGCGTTCCGGCCAGCCCGATGCTGAGGAAGAAGCCCACCAGGAAGATCTCCTTGAAACCCAAGAGACTCTTGGCGATCTCCTTGGCTTTGGGGTGCTCGGCGACCAGCATCCCGATGAGTAGGGCGCCGAGATCCGCCTTCATGGCCACCGCGTCGAAGCTCTTCGCCCCCACCACCAAAGCCAGGAAGAAGCCGTAGAGGATCGTCAGCTCGCCGCGCTCGCAGCGGTCCATCACCCGGTAGAGCAGCGGACGGGCGAGAAACAGCACCGCCACCACTGCCAAGGCCCAGGGGGAGGGGATCTTGCCGGTGGAGGCGGTCAGGAACAGCACGGCCAGCACGTCCTGCATGATCAGGATGCCGATGGAGACCCGGCCGTGCATGGAGGACATCTCCCCCTTGCCCTCCAGTACCTTCACGGCGAAGACGGTGCTCGAAAAGCTCAGGGCGAAAGACACGAGAAGAATGCCGCCGTAACCCAGCTCGGCGAACGGGCGAAAGCCGAGATGGGCGCCCGCCAGCAGAAGTCCCCCGAAGCCCGCGATGGTGGCCAGCATGTGCAGCGTGGTGCCGGCCCAGACTTCGGGCTTCAGGAGGCTCTTTACCTTGAGTTTGAGGCCGATGGTGAAGAGGAGCAGCGTGACCCCCAGGTCCGCGACCCTTTGCAGCATCGTGCCGCCTGCGATGCCGACGGCGTTGAGGAGGAAGCCGGCGATGAGGAACCCGACCAGAGGGGGGAGGCCGACCTGGCGGACCACGAGTCCGCAGAAAAAGGCAGCGGTGATCCAGAGCGGGTCCATGGGCGGACGCCTCCTTCGGTGCTGCATCCACACTTGGTAGGTCGAGGCAGGTGGGGAGAGGAAGCCCCGTCGCCACGCGGGACGCTTCCGGAACGGAACCCTCCGTGACAGCACCTATCCCTCGGGACCCCCAGGTGCAGCATTTGCACCGCCCATGGGGCCGTCCGGAAGGCTACCGTTACTCGCCGGGCGGGCACAACCCCCATCCCAGAACCCCCCACGCGGGTCCCCCAGGACCAGGGTCCACCACCCGCCCCGGGGGGGAACCAGACGGCGGAGGGCCGCCCCTCAGAGCGCCTTCACGTCGAACTCGGGTGGTTCCAGGATGTGGCGCTTCACCGAGCACTGGTCCACGGTCCGCAGGATCGCGGTGCGGTATTTCTCGGGGAAGCCGGGGGGCAGGTGGACCTGGATGCCAATCCGCGCCACCCGCTTGGTCTCCAGGTCCCGGGGGGCTTCCAGGGTGACCCGCAGGCCCGAGGTATCGATCTTCCGTTCCTGGCAGAAGCGCAGGGCGAAGAGGCCGGCGCAGGTGCCGATCGATGCCAGGAAGAGCTCAAAGGGCGTCGGCGCCGCGCCCCCGCCCCCATGGTCCTCGGGCTGGTCGGTCGTGACCGTGAAGCCGTCGAAGTGGGCGGAGACTGCCACCCCTCCGGGAAATGTGATCTCCATCCCCATGGGCTCCTCCGTAGGTTCGGTGTCACAGGTGACCCTCAGATGCGCCGGTTCGGCAAAGGTTTCCGGTAGGCGCGCCGGCCTCCGATATGATTTGTGTGCATATTGATGTGCGGTGCCATTGTCGCGTGGAAATTCGCGTGCTGAGGTCATTCGGCGGCGATTTGACCAGAAAGTCATTCGTGTGCTAAGGTTCTGCGCTTCGGGGAAAGGAGAGTCCATGGGAGCGTTTGGAGAGCGGATAGAGGAAGAGGTGGTGGTCGCCCTGCGGCGAATCGCCCGGGCGGCGAGTCTCCACTCGCGGCACATCCAGCAGACTTACGGCCTGACCTCCCCCCAGCTCTTCGTGCTCCGGGAGCTCGCCCGGCGCGAGAGGGCGACGGGGGCCGAGCTCGCCCGGGCCGCCTCCCTCAGCCCTGCCACGGTGACGGGCAACATCGAACGACTAGACCGGCGCGCGCCAATT
>CAZYJP010000193.1:0-5150 GCA_964647795.1 uncultured Thermodesulfobacteriota bacterium | reverse complement strand
TCCCACGGGTCGCCCGGGCCGCAGAGCTCTTGTGCTTCACCGAAGCACTGGGTCAGCGGCCTCAGGTGGCGCCGGCGCCGGGGGGCTGGGCTGGCTCGGCCCCCTCCCGCGGTGCCGCCGGCGCCTGCCCCTGGCCCCTCATCCTCTCGAACATGAGCCGGGTCTTGTGCGCCACCACGCTCATCGCGATGGCTGCCGCCGCTTCCATCTCCTCGTCGCTTGCGCCGTTCTCCCTCGCGTCCGCGAGGCTCCAGTCGGTTCAGAGCTCGCACCCCCCGGCAAGGGACGCGGCTAGGAACAAGAGCCCCTTCGTCTTGCCGTCAAGCACTCCGCTCTGGTGGGTGGCCTCGAAGAACTCCTGGAACTTGTCGATGGGCCGGATCATGCCTTCCTCCTCTGGAGACAGGAAAAACGCCTCCCCAGTCCGCCGCAGGGTGACCAGGTAGAGGTCCCGCGGCAAGGTTCCCTCCTCGACGCGGTCGACGGCGAGGATCTCATAGCCGCGCGCCAGGCGGCGGATCTTCTCGTCGCTAAAGAAATGGACGACGAAGCCCCCGACGTCGTAGAGGTCTTCTCCCAAATGGGTACCTGCGCCGAAGTGTTTGTCGTGGTCGCTGCGCGCCGAGTAGAGAACCAATCCTCCCGGCTTCAGCACTCGGTGGATCTCCCTCAAGGCGAAGGAGATCTCGGCCTCGGTCAACTCCATGCAGAGGAGCATGTGCGAGTAGCAAGCGTCGAAGGAGCCGTCGGGATAGGGCAGCCTCCGGCGAACGTCGTGGAGCCGGGCGGCAATCCAGTCCCCGCAATCCTTGCGTTCGGCCTCCGCCGTCAGCTCGGACACCGCCTGCTCCGAGTAGTCGAGGGCGGCCACCCGGAGGCCCTGTTCGGCGAACCACAGGGTATCCCGGCCCTGGCCGAAGCCGAGCTCCAAGGTGGTCTCCACACCCTCCCGACGAAAGAGATCGAGAGCCCGGCGGGCGCACTCGCTGGGTCCTTCGCCGAAAAAGGACGGCGTCCCGGCGTAGACCTCGCTCCAGTGCTCTTTCTGCTCGACCCCCGGCCGTCTCGGCACGGATTCCCCTTCCTCGGCCTGCCCCGGCGCTGTCCAACCCCGTCGGCCGATATCCAGATTCTTCCCGCGTCCTGTTTCGGGGTCAAGCGCGACCGTTCGGGCTCGGGAACAGGGGACGCCTTCTGCCCCCGGATCGGCGTCTTGCGGCCTGCGGTCGAGCAGACGGGGAGGGAGGTGCCGCAAGGGAGACCGGGACGAGGCTTGTCGTGACCCGCCGGCAGCGGCCGGAAGAAATCGGAAAACCGGATGCCCGTTCGGACCGCGATCCGGGCACCCGGTGACGGTGCGCCCGCCGGGTCGCGACGCCCGGCTCGGGCGCACCCCCGGACCACCGGGCTAGCAGGGCTTCTCCGCCCCCGGCCGGGTGTAGTACCACCAGCAGATGGCCACGTTGGCCAGGCAGAAGGCGGCGAGGCCGAAGAAGAAGAGGTTTGGCGAGCCGACCTTCGCGATCAGGGTGCCGATGATGACCGAGAAGAAGAAGGGGCCGTAGGCGGCGACCGCGGCCGTCCAGCCAATCACCCCGCCGGCCTGGCGGGGCGGGAAACACAGCGGCATCTGCCGGAAGGTCGAGGCGTTGCCGACCCCGGAGAAGAAGAACAGCGCCAGCATGATGGCCATGAAGTAGGGGAATTCCGCCATGGAGGCGGGCGAGGTGAAGAACGTCACCCCCACCGCGCACCCCAGCAGTCCCAGGCCGCTGATCACCGTCAGGATGCCTCCCCCGCACCGGTCGCTCAGGGGACCGGCCGCCACACGGCTCAGGGAGCCGATCAGGGGCCCGATGAACGCGTAGGTCAGCGGGTCCGGCCCCCCGGGGAGCACGGTGTAGAGCTCCTTGATGAGGAGGGGAAAAGAGGCCGAGGCGCCGGAGAACGTTCCGAAGGTCATGATATAGAGACTGGTCATGAACCAGGTGTGCTTGTGCTTGAAGATGTCGAACTGCTCCCGGAAGTTCGCCCTCACCGGCACGCTCTTGAGCAGGAACCACCCCGCCACGCCGAATGCGAGGATCAACGGGATGTACCAGTAGGCGGCGTTCTGGAGCCAGATGTCCTTGCTCACCCCGCCCCGGGTGAAGGTCTGGGGCCCCCCGAGGAAGGCGAAGATCCCGAAGCCCACGATCCAGGGCGTGACGAACTGGGTGATGCTCACCCCCAGGTTGCCGATCCCCGCCTGGATCGCGAGGGCCGTGCCCTGCTTCCGCTTGGGGAAGAAGAGGCTGGTGCTGGGCATGAAGGAAGAGAAGTTGCCCCCCCCGAACCCGGCGGTGAAGGCGAGGAGCATCAGGACCCAGTAGGGCGTGCCGATGTGCTGCACGGCCACGGCCCACCCGACGGTCGGCACCAGGAGGAGCAGGGTCGAGATCGACACCACGTGGCGCGTCCCGTAGATGGGGACGAGGAACGTGTGGAGGATCCGGAGCGACCCCCCGGCCAGGCCGGGCATGGCGGCCAGCCAGAAGAGCTGGGTGGTGCTCAGCTGGAAGCCGATGGCCGGCAACCGCACCACCAGGGCGCTCACCATGAACCACGTGCCGAAGGCCAGCACCAGGCTCACCGTGGTGATGATCAGGGTGCGCCAGGCGATCCTCGAGCCCTCGCTCGCCCAGAACTCGGGATCCTCCGGGGTCCAGGTCCCGAGCCATGTTCCCCTGGGGTCCGGGGCAGCTGCCGTTAGGGCGACTCTCGAGTCTCGGCTCACAAGTGTCTCCTTTAAGATTCTTGTGACTGGATAAGAGGGAATGTATGTACGGAGAAAACCAAGAGGCACAGAGTCTTTGACGGGATAACAGGATGTTCAGGATGGGCCCAAGGGCCGGACCTCAACCAACCCGGCCCAAAGGAAACGCCACTTGGTGTGCCCTGCCCTGCACTATCCGATTCGTCCTGTTATCCCGTCCAAGAGACCTAATGACTCTTCGTCGCGTCCTCCACCCGGTTCTCGAAGACGTCCTTCAGCTCCGGGGACTCGTCCTGGAGGATCCGGATGACCGTCAGGTGCATCCACACCAAGCTCACGAGGGTGAGCAGAAACAGGATGAACCAGGTGGTCTGGGGCAGCCCGCTGACCCTCTCCGCGTAGGCGAAGAGCGGGGGCAGGACGAAGCCTCCCAGGGCGCCCAGGCACCCCACGAGCCCCCCCACGGCCCCTACGTCCCGCGGGAAGTACTCCGGGATGTACTTGTAGACGGCGGCCTTCCCGACGCCCATCGCGACCCCCACCATCACGACGAGGAAGGTGAACCACGGCACGGTCATGTGGAAGCGAAACGCCTCCATGGTGCCCGATGGGTCGATGCGCGTGGGCACCTGCAGGACCATGTGCCCGTTGGGGATCGAGAGGACGAGGCAGGCCGCGAGCATGGTGCCGAAGCTCCAGTACATTACGTGCCGGGCGCCGTACCGGTCCGAGAGCCACCCGCCCAGGGGACGGAGCAGGCTCGCCGGGAAGATGAACAATGTCGTCAGGAGCGCGGCCTGCGCCAGGGGGACGCCGAAGACGTCGACATAGTAGAGGGGAATCCACGCGGCCAGGGCCACGTACGCCCCGAAGACGACCACGTAGTACAGGCTGAACCGCCATACCTCCATGTGGCGCAAGGGCTTGAGCATGTCCAGGAGCGGCCTGCCCCGGGACGGGCGCCGGTCCTCTGCCGGGGTCCAGAACCACAGGGCGGCCGCGGTCAGCACCAGCAGGATGGCGTACAGGAACGGTATGAACCGCCATCCCCCGGGCACCACCCCACCCAGAAAGCCCGCCGCCGGGATGACGGCGATCAACGCGGGCCCGATGAATTTCGTGACCGAGGCCCCCACATTTCCGGCCCCGAAGACCCCCAGGGCGAACCCCTGGCGCTCGGGCGGAAACCACGCCGCGTTCCAGGCGATGCCCACGGTGAAGGAATTGCCCGAGAGCCCCACCAGGAACGCATAGATCAGCAGCTCCGTGTAGCTGCCGGCGCGGCTGACCAGGAAGGCGGGGACGGCCGTCAGGAGCATCATGCCCGCGAACACGCGGCGCCCGCCCACCCGATCGGTGAGGATACCGAAGGGGAGCCGCCAGATGGACCCGTTCAGGATCGCCACCGCCGAGATCCAGGAGAGCTGGACCGGGGTGAGCCCGAGCTCCTGACGGAGCGGGATGCCGAGGACGCCGAACATGAGCCAGACGGCGAACATCACCGTGAACCCAATGGTCGAGAGCCACAGGACCTCCTGGCGGTGTCTCGCCAAGTGGGGATCGGCGGGGATGACCACGCCCGAGGGCGGGGCTTCCCTGGGAAGCCCGCCCTCTCCGGGACCGGTGGTGGCGAGAGCCAGGGTTTCTTGTGACATGGCTTCCTACCTCCTGGGCCCCGACGCCTCCCCGGGCCTCCGGTCCCACACGACCACCTGCCAGGGACGGCTGAGGTAGCCCAGGGGGAGTGGGAGCAGGTGGACGAGGCGGGAGAAGGGGAACACGGCGAGCAGCGCAAAGAACGCCAGGACGTGAAGCTTCACGACCCACGGCAGGTCCGCCACCAGCTCCGGCCGGGGCCGCAGGCTCAGGAGCGACCAGAGGTAGGGAGTGAACACCGAGGGAAACCAGAAGGACCCATAGCGATAGAGCACCGCCGTGAGGATGCCGGTCACGATCGACACAGCGAGGAACCAGAGGACCACCTGGTCCATGGGGGTGGTGACGACCCGGATCCTGGGGTCGCACGTCCGCCGCCACAACAGGATTCCCAGGCCGCCCAGCGCCCACAGGGCCAGAGCGAGCCCCGTGGCCTCCAGGAGGAAGAGCCTCAGGGGCACCGAATTCCACACCTCGATGCCCCGGGGGACCAGGAGGGCCGCCAGGTGGAACCCGAGCACGAGCAGGAGGCCCCAGTGGAAGGGAACGCTGCCCCACAGGAGCTTTCGGTGCTCCAGGAGCTGCGAGGTGCGGCTGGTCAGGGTCGAGGGCCGCTGAACGGCCCGCAGCAGCGTCACCCCCACGCACAGCACCACCGCCGCGTACGGGAAGATCACGAACCACAGAGTGTTCCCGTTCATGGGGCCCTCCTTTCTCCGGCCGCCGCGCCCGGGCCCGC
>CAZYJP010000192.1:0-5209 GCA_964647795.1 uncultured Thermodesulfobacteriota bacterium | reverse complement strand
CCGCTCCGGGTTGAAGAAGAGGTTCTGGAAGAACTTGGTGGCGGTGTCCAGGGTCGGCGGGTCGCCGGGGCGCATCCGCCGGTAGATCTCGACGATCCCCTCCTCCTGGCCGTCCACCTTGTCGTCCAGGAGGGTGTCGCGGACGTAGGGGCCCACCTTGAGGTTGTCGATGAACAAGACCTGGAATGCGCCGAGCCCCTTCTCTTGGAGGCGCCCCAGAATACCCTGGCTCACCTCCTGGCCGCTCTCGGCGAGGACCTCTCCGGTCTCCGGGTCGACCACATCTTCCCCGAAGTTCTGCCCGACGAGGTCCTCCAGGGCCACGGGGAGGAACCCGACGTTGCTCTTCTCGAGCTGCCGGAGCTTGGCCCCGCTGATCTTGCGCTGCTTCCTCACGAGGACCGCACCCGTCTCGGGGTGGACCAAGTCCTCGGTGGCGCGGCTGTCCTTGAGGATCTCCACCCGGAGTTCCTTCTCCGCCTTCTGCGCCTCCCAGTCCACCCGCACGTGGAGCTTGTCGTAGAACAGGTCCAGGATCTCCTGATGGGAATACCCCAAGGCTTTGAGGAGGATCGTGGCGTGGAGCTTGCGGCGGCGATCGATCCGGACGAAGACGAGATCCTTGTGGTTGAACTCGAAGTCGAGCCATGAGCCCCGATAGGGGATCACCCGGGCCGAATAGAGGAACTTCCCGCTCGAGTGCTTCTTGCCCTCGTCGTGGCTGTAGAACACGCCTGGGGAGCGGTGGAGCTGGTTGACGATCACCCGTTCGGTGCCGTTGACGATGAACGTCCCGTTGGCGGTCATCACCGGGATCTCCCCGAAGTAGACCTCCTGCTCCTTGACGTCCCGGATGCTTCGCGTGCCCGCCTCCTCGTCCACGTCCCACACGACCAGCCGGACCGTGATCTTGATGGGCCTGGCGTAGGTCATGCCCCGCTGGACGCACTCGTCCACGCCGTACTTGGGTTCTCCCAACTCGTACCGCACGAACTCCAGGGAAGCCGTCTCTCCGAAGTCTCGGATAGGGAAGACGCTGTGGAACACCTTCTGGAGCCCGAAGTTCTCCCGTGTCTCGTGGGGCACGTCGGCCTGGAGAAACCGCTCGTAGGACGCCTTCTGGACTTCGATCAGGTTCGGGATCTCGACGACCGTCGCGATCTTGTTGAACTTGCGCCGAAGCCTCCGGGTGTCGGCCACAGGGTTTGCCATGGAATCTCGTCTCCTTCTGGGGTCAGATCGAACCCGGCGGCGAGGCCGGGGTCATGCCGGTACGGGGTGCGCGGACTCCGGGAGGGGGAAACGGAAAACGGGGCGCACGAAGGGCATACCCCTCCGTGCACCCCTGAACGATCGGGGTGAAGGGATCGAGGTCCGTTCGAACCAACGGGGGGCGGATCTCAGACGATCTCGACCTTCCCACCGGCCTCTTCGATCTTCTTCTTCACGTCCTCGGCCTCGTCCTTGCTCACGGCTTCCTTGACGACGCTGGGCGCGCCGTCCACCAGGTCCTTGGCCTCCTTCAGTCCCAGGCCGGTGAGCGCCCGGACCACCTTGATGACCTGGATCTTCTGGGCTCCGGAATCGGTAAGCTTGACGTCGAACTCGGTCTTCTCTTCCACCGGAGCCGCCGCTTCGGCCGCTGCGCCGGGCATGGCCGCGAAGGCCATGGGGGCGGCAGCCGTCACGCCGAATTTCTCCTCCAGCTCCTTGACGAGCTGGGAGAGCTCCAGGACGGTCATGTTCTCGATGAACTGGACGACGTCTTCCTTGGTGATGGCCATGGGTGTTCTGCCTCCTAAAGTGACGGGTATGGGTTGTTTTCGCGTGTGTGCCGCCCCTCAGGCGGCCTTCTTCTCTTCGATCGCGTGGAGCACCTGAACGAAACTCCTGGGTACACCGGAGAGCACGCCCACGAGGTTTCTCATCGGCCCGACCATGACGCTGAGGAGCTGGCCGAGGAGCTGCTCGCGGCTGGGCAGCTTGGAGAGCGCCTCGACCTCGGGGACGCTCAGCAGCTTGCCCCCGAGGGCACCGGACCGGAGGGTCAGGACTGGCGTGTCCTTGGCGAACTGAGTCAGGACCTTTGCCGTGGCCACCGGGTCGCGATACGCCCACGTCACGGCCACGGGACCCGTGAACTCACCCTGGAGCACCGCGTACTCGGTGCCCTCCACGGCGAGACGGGCGAGGGTGTTCTTGATCACCCGGTAGACGGCCCCTTCCTTTTCCAGGGCGCGCCGGAGCTCGTTGGCCTTGGCTACCGTCAGCCCCCGGTACTCGGTGACGATGGCCGCCTGGGCCCCTTGGAACTTCTCTCGAAGCTCCGTGACTGTGGCTTGCTTTTCGGTTTTGTTCACGCGCGTTTACGACCCCCTTTCCTCTCTCGCATCGGTTGCGGTTGACGCTTCCGGCCGCCGATCGAGGAATGGGGCGTCTACCCATCCCTCCGGCCGACTCGGCAGGGGATTAAGCCCCCCCGGGGACAGGGGGCGCCTGCGGTCTTCGTACGGCCTGGAAGAAGATCCTCATGCCTGTCTGCTCGTTACTGCGGAGGCACCGGGGGGAGCGTGCAACAGGCCCCCGGAACCTGCCGGCGAGTCCGATGGGTTGCTGCCGGTCTGCACCCGCCTGCTGGTGCGGCAAGCCGGGGGGTACCTCGGTTCTCCCCGTGCCCCTGCGGTCAATTCCCGAAGCGCCCGCTCAGGCCCTGAAATCCGCCGTCTCCACCTTGATTCCCGGCCCCATGGTCGTGGAGAGGGTGATGGCCTTGACGTAGGTGCCCTTGGCCGTGGAGGGCTTGGCCTTGATTAGGCTGTCGACCACCGCCCGGGCGTTTTCCAGAAGTTGGTCCTTCGCGAAGGACTTGCGCCCGATGGGCACGTGGACGATCCCCGCCTTGTCCACCCGGTACTCGACCCGGCCGGCCTTGAGCTCGCTCACCGCCGTGGCCACGTCCAGGGTGACGGTGTTGGTCTTCGGATTGGGCATGAGGCCCCGCGGGCCGAGAACTCGGCCGAGCCGCCCCACGAGTCCCATGAGATCCGGAGTCGCGACCGCCTTGTCGAAATCGAGCCAGCCGCCCTGAATCTTGGCCACCAGATCGTCGGCCCCCACGAAGTCCGCACCAGCCTCCCGGGCCTCCTTCTCCTTCTCCCCCTTGGCGAAGACCAGAACCCGGACGACCTTGCCGGTGCCGTGGGGCAGGACCACGGTGCCGCGGACCATCTGGTCTGCGTGGGCGGGATTGACGCCCAGGTTCACCGCGAGGTCGACGCTCTCGTCGAACTTGCCCCACGCGGTTGCCGGGACCAGTCCCACTGCCTCGTCCAGGGTGTACTTCTTGAGCCGGTCCACCTTCTCGAGTGCTGCGAGGAATCTCTTGCCGCGCTTGGCCATGGTTGTCTCTCCCTGCTGCGGTCCCTTCGGGCCGGGTCGGGGCGGCCAAGCCCCGGGGCCCTCCCGCTGCCCAGTGGGGGTTCAGTCCGCGACGTCTAGGCCCATGCTGCGGGCCGCGCCCTCGACCGTGCGCATCGCGGCCTCGACGTCGGTGGTGTTCAGGTCCTGGAGCTTTTGCTCGGCGATCTCCCGCACTTGGGCGCGGGTGACCGTTCCCACCTTCTTCTTGTTGGGCTCGCCGGAACCCTTCTCGATGCCGGTCGCGATCTTCAGGAGCACCGCAGCGGGCGGGGTCTTGGTCACGAACGTGAAGGAGCGGTCGCCGTAGACCGTGATCTCCACCGGGGTGACGATCCCGTTGCCGTCCTTGGTCTTGGCGTTGAACGCCTTGCAGAACTCCATGATGTTCACGCCGTGCTGCCCCAGAGCGGGGCCCACGGGGGGCGAGGGGTTTGCCTGCCCGGCGGGAATCTGGAGTTTGATGAGCGCGGTGATCTTCTTGGCCATGGTTGAAACTCCTCAGGAACGACGGGCAGTCGCTTGCGGTTTTATTCGTTTTCGGTTGCGAGGTGCCGGCAGCGGGTCCCGAGGGACGCCGACGTTGCATCAACGAAACCGATCACCGGCCAACACCCCCCGATTTCAGCCGACAATGGACAACGGATAGTGGGTACCTCGCGCTACGTCTTTTCCACCTGAAAGAACTCGAGCTCCACGGGGGTGGAACGGCCGAAGATGCTGACGAGGACCCGGAGTTTGCCCTTGTCCGGGTTCACGTCCTCGACAAGGCCGTTGAAGTTCGAGAACGGACCCTCGATCACCTTGACACGCTCCCCCTTGCTGAACTCGAACTTCGGTTTGGGGTGGGCGCGGCCCTCTTCCATCTGGCCGATGATCTTCTGAACCTCCTCCGCGGAGATGGGGGTGGGATTGGTGGTGCCCCCCACGAAACCCGTGACCCGAGGAGTGTTCTTCACCAGGTACCACGTCTCGTCGGTGAGCTCCATCTCCACCAGGAGGTACCCGGGAAAGAACTTTCGCGAGGAGGTCCGCTTTTCCCCCTTGACGACCTCGACCACCTTCTCCGACGGCACCAGGATCTGACCGAAGAGCTCCTCCTTCCCCAGTTCCTTCACGCGCTGCTCGAGACCGGCCTTGGCGCGGTTCTCGTAGCCGGAATACGTGTGAACGACATACCACTGCTTCGCCATCTCTGGTCACCTGTGAGGAGGGCGGGTGAATCGGTCTTCTGCGGAGAAGAGGTGGGGCGGACCTTGGCCTAGCTCAAGACCAGCTTGTACACGTAATTGAGAAGGGCATCGGCCAGACCCAGGTACAGACTCACGATTGCCACCACGACGAGCACGACGATCGTGGATGCCCCGGTCACCTTCCTGTCGGGCCACGTGACCTTCTTGATCTCGACCTTGGCCTCGCGCCAGAACGTCTTTGCCTTCTCGAAGAATTCGATCATCGGTCCCTCACGAACGACTGGCAGGCCAGGAGGGATTCGAACCCCCAACCCCCGGATTTGGAGTCCGGTGCTCTACCAGTTCGAGCTACTGGCCTGCACTTCGTCCGATGACTACTTGGTTTCCTTGTGCGGCGTATGGCGACCGCAAAAACGACAAAATTTCTTGAGCTCCAGCTTTCCTGGAGTGCTTTTCTTGTTCTTGGTGCTCATGTAATTGCGCTGCTTGCATTCGGTGCACGACAGCGTGATCTGGTCTCTCATGGCTGGGTTCTCGCTCTGGAGGCCGCTACTCGTTGATGGCGGTGACGACCCCGGCTCCGACCGTGCGGCCACCTT
>CAZYJP010000191.1:0-5239 GCA_964647795.1 uncultured Thermodesulfobacteriota bacterium | reverse complement strand
CGGGCGCGTGGAGCGTCCGGCGCGGCGGTCGCTGCTGTCGCTGGCTTCACTTCTACCCCGTCGCGTCTCAGCGAAAGAAGGGGTTGGTCCGTTTCTCGGTGCTCACCGAGGTGGCGGGGCCGTGGCCGGGGTAGACGACCGTGTCGTCGGGGAGCGTGAAGATGCGGGTGCGCACCGAACGCAGAAGGGTGTCGTAATCGCCCCCCTGCAGGTCGGTGCGGCCGATGGAGCCGGCGAAGAGAAGATCCCCCACGAAGACGCTCTTGTCCAGGAGGTAGCTCACCGAACCCGGGGAGTGGCCGGGAGTATGGAGCACCTGCAGGGTGTAGGGACCGAAGCTCACGGTGTCGCCGTCCTCCAAGAAGACGTCCGGATGCGGGGCGGCCTCTATGCGCACGCCGAAGAGCAGCCCTTGGCCGGTCATCCCCTGAATGAGGGGAAGGTCGCCCCGGTGCACGTGGACCGGGGCGCCGGTCGCGCGCTTCAGGCTCGCCAGGCCCTCCACGTGGTCGAAGTGGCCGTGGGTGGCGAGGATGGCCACGGTCTTCAACCCCCGGGCCTCGAGGGAACGCACCAGCACGGGGGTGTCGCCCCCGGGGTCGATGATCACCGCCTCGCGGGTCTCTTCGTCCCCCAGTATGTAGCTGTTGGCCTGGATCATGCCGACGGGGTGGATGTCTAGAATCATCGGGTACCTCGCGACGGGTGAACGGTGACTGGTGACCAGTGACCAGTGTGCGGTAATCGGTGATCGGTGAAGGGGACCCTCCGGCTCAGGCCGCGAGGATCCACTCCCGGCCGGCTTCGGTCAGGGCTTCGAGGGTATTGGGGTCGGATGCCTCCAGGTACAGCCGCACCACCGGCTCGGTTCCGGACTTCCGCACCAGGAGCCACGCGCCCCCCTCCAGGAGGAGCTTGTGACCGTCCAGGGTCACCGTGCCGGTGACCCCACGGCCCGCAAAGGACGGGGGCGGGGCAGCGAGCCTCTCGGCCAGGGTCTGCTCCTGGCTCGGGCTCAGGTGGAGGTTCACCCGGCGGGTGAGGGTGCGGCCTACGCGGGCGTAGAGCTCTTCGAGCTGCTCGAAGAGCGTCCTTCCCCTCCGGGCCACCATCTCGGCGGCGAGACAGCAGGCCAGGATGCCGTCCTTCTCGGGCACGTGCCCGCGGATGGAGAGGCCGGCAGACTCCTCGCCGCCCAGGGCCACTTCCCCCTTGCGAATCAGGTCGCCGATGAACTTGAACCCCACCGGCGTTTCGTGGATCGGCCGCCCCAGATCCCGGGCCACGGCATCCAGGAGGTGGGTGGTGGCGACGCTCCGGGCCGCCCCTCCCTCGAAGCCCCGGTCGCGCACCAGGTAGTCGAAGAGCAGGGCCAGGAAGTAGTTGGGCTCCAGGAACCGGCCCCCGGCGTCCACGATCCCGAAGCGGTCGGCGTCTCCGTCGGTGGAAAGCCCCAGGTGGATGCCGGGATCCCGCCGGACGAGCTCGAGGAGCTCGGGGATGTGGGCCTCGCTGGGTTCCGGAGGCCGGCCCCCGAAGAGGGGGTCGGGGTAGTCGTGGACGACCTGGAGCTCGCACCCCGCCTCGTCCAGAAGGTGGTCGAGGTAGCCGCGGGCCGTGCCGAAGAGCGGGTCGAGGCCGAGGCGGAGCTTGGCGGCGCCGATCCGGTCGAAGTCCACTAACTCGCGCAGGCGGTCCAGGTAGGCAGGGCGCGGGTCGTGGCGGGCCACGAGGCCCGCGTCCATGGCCTCTTCGAGCTCGAGCCGGCGGTATTCGCCCCGGGCCATGCCCGCGTTGGCCCGGACCTCGATGTCCCGCGTGGTCTCGGGGAGTGCCGGCCCTCCCCAGGCCGGGCTGAACTTCACGCCGTTGTATTCCGGCGGGTTGTGGGAGGCCGTGAAGTTGATCGCCCCGTCCCTCTGGTGGTGGAGAATGTCGAAGGAGACTACGGGGGTCGGCACGTCGCGGTCGGCGACGAAGGCCCGCAGGCCGTTGCCCGCCAGCACCTCGCAAGCCACCCGGGCGAAGCGCGGCCCCATGAAGCGGGTGTCGTGGGCCACGAGAACCCCCCGGTCGTCGAGGCCCGCGGCCTTGAGGTGATCGGCCACGGCCTGAACCACCACCCGCACATTCTCGAAAGTGAAGTCGTCGCACAGGACCGCCCTCCACCCCGAGGTGCCGAACTTCACGATGGCTCGCTTCATGTGCCCTCCGACGGAGTGGTTCGTGGCCCGTGACGCGTTCCCGACGGGACACGGCTCGGGACCTTCCTCCCGGCGCCCCAAGACCCTGTCGCTTCCCCCCTTCCGCAAGGCTCTGCACGAGGGGAGCCCGGAGCCCTGGGACGGCTCCTCCTCAGCTCCTCCCGACGATCAGACGGTCCAGAGGCAGGCGCTCGGCCGCGCCCTGGTCATCCCGGGCGGGGTAGCCCAGGGCCACCACGGCCATCAGCTCGCAGGACGCCGGGGCTGCCAGGAGCCTCTCCACCTCATCCCTGCGATTCAGGATCTCCCCGAGCCAGCAGGCGCCCAGCCCCAGGCCGTGGGCGGCCAGGAGCAGGTTCTGGAGGCAGGCCCCCACCCCCTGGCAGTCCTTCTCCCGGTGATAGGAGGCCTCCCGGTCGAGGAAGACCGCCACGGCTGCCCGGGCCGAGCGGAGCACGCGCCCGTAGCGGGTGCTCCCGGCGAGCCCC
Organism: uncultured Thermodesulfobacteriota bacterium; assembly: GCA_964647795.1. GTDB lineage: Bacteria > Desulfobacterota > Deferrisomatia > Deferrisomatales > JACRMM01 > JBFLZB01. Next base: position 2,547 of record CAZYJP010000191.1, on the reverse strand, counting down.
TCGAGCACGCCGGCATCCTGCACCAGATGGAAGCGCCAGGGCTGGTTGTTGAGACCCGAGGGGGCCCAGCCGGCCGCTTCGACCAGCGCTTCCAGGAGGTCCGTGGGGACCGGGTCCGGGCGAAACGCGCGCACGCTGCGCCGAGTCCGGATGGCTTCGAGCAATTCCATGGACCCCCTGTCGGGTCTTGGCCCGAGAAGAGCGCGGAAGTATAGCAACCGCTCTTCCCGGGGGTCAAGAAAGGCGTCGTTCTGGATGGGGTGTTGTAGGGCTTTCACCTGGATCAAGGGTCGCGGCCTCTGCTAGTATCCGGCAGGTTTGTCGATCCCTCCCACTCCAGGACCGCCTCATGGCCCGCTATCTGGTCACCGGCGCCGCCGGCTTCATCGGGTTCCACGTAGCTCGGGCCCTTCTGGAACGGGGGGAGCGCGTGGTGGGGCTCGACAACCTCACCGACTATTACGACGTCCGATTGAAGGAGGCGCGCCTTGCGCTCCTGGAACCCCGAGAGGGGTTCTCCTTCCACCGCGCAGACGTTGCCGACCCGGCCGCCTTGGCCTTGGCCTTCGACGAGGGACCCTACGACGCGGTCTGCCACCTGGCGGCCCAGGCCGGGGTCCGCTACAGCCTCGAGAACCCCATGGCGTACGGGCACGCCAACCTCATGGGGTTCCTCCACGTGCTCGAGGCCTGCCGGCACCGGGGCACGGGCAACCTGGTTTACGCCTCGTCCTCGTCGGTGTACGGCGCGAGCGAGAAGGTTCCTTTTTGCGAGGCCGACCGGGTGGATCGCCCCGTGAGCCTGTACGCGGCCACCAAGGTCGCCAACGAGGTCATGGCCCACACCTACCACCACCTGTTTCGGATCCCGGCCACGGGGCTCCGGTTCTTCACGGTGTACGGCCCCTGGGGCCGCCCCGACATGGCGCTGTACTCCTTCACGCGAGACATCCTCGCGGGCCGACCCATCGACGTCTACAACCACGGCGACCTGGAACGGGATTTCACCTACGTGGACGACATCGTGGCCGGGGTCCTTGCGGCGCTGGACCGCCCCTTGGGGGACGAGGTGCTGAACCTGGGCAACTCGCGCACGGTGAGGCTGGACCGGTTCATCCGGGTCCTGGAGGACGCCCTGGGGGTCGAGGCCCGGAAAAACCTCCTTCCGATGCAGCCCGGGGACGTGCCCCGCACCTACGCGGACGTCTCGAAGACCCGCCGGCTCCTCGGCTGGGAGCCCCGTACCCCGATCGAGGAGGGGATCCCGCGGTTCGTGGCATGGTATCGGGAGCATCACGGCAGGGGTGGGGGTAACTGACGGACGGCGCACCGCGCGCCACGGAGTGAAGATGGCCCGTTTCCTCGTCACCGGCGCCGCAGGGTTCATCGGGTCCAACCTCGTGGAGGCCCTCCTCCGAGCGGGAGAAGCCGTCCGGGGCCTGGACAACTTCCTGACCGGCAAGCGGGAAAACCTGCGGGGCCTCGAGGCGGCGGAGTTCCTGGAGGGGGACGTGCGGGATCCCGAGACGTGCGCCCGGGCCTGCGAGGGTGTCGAGTATGTGCTCCACCAGGCGGCCCTGGGGTCGGTGCCGCGGAGCGTGGAGAACCCGGTCCTCTCCAACGAGTGCAACGTCACGGGCACGCTGAACATGCTCGTGGCGGCCCGGGACGCGAGGGTGAGGCGCTTCGTGTTCGCCGCGAGCTCCTCGGCGTACGGGGACACCCCCACCCTCCCCAAGGTGGAGACCATGCCCGCCCGGCCGCTCTCGCCCTATGCGCTGACCAAGCATGTGGGGGAGCAGTACTGCCGGATCTTCACGGACCTCTATGGGCTGGAGACCGTGAGCCTTCGGTACTTCAACGTCTTCGGCCGGCGCCAGGACCCCTTCGGCGCCTATGCCGCCGTGATCCCGAGGTTCGTCTCTTCCCTGCTCGCAGGCCGTTCCCCCGAGATCTACGGGGACGGGGAGCAGACCCGGGATTTCACCTATGTCGCAGACGTGGTCCAGGCCAACCGGAAGGCCTGTGCAGCCCCCCGGGCGGCATGCGGTGAGGTCTTCAACGTGGCCTGCGGCGCCCGGATCAGTCTCAACGAGCTCCACCGGGAGATCGCCCGGCTCCTGGGGAGCGCCCGGGAGCCCGTCTATGCCCCTCCCCGCGCCGGGGACGTCCGCCACAGCCTGGCGGACGTGGGAAAGGCCCGGCGTCTCCTGGCGTACGAGCCGACCTACGACGTGCGGCGCGGTCTCGAGGAGGCGATCGGCTGGTATCGGGAGAATCTGTGACGTCGGACGAGGGGACGCGGGGAGGCCGGAACCCTGACCCCTGACGTGTCCCCTGAATTCCTTCGGAGCTCTCCATGAAGGCCGTCATCCTTGCGGGAGGCAGCGGGACGCGGCTATGGCCGCTGTCACGGGAGCGCTTTCCCAAGCAGTTCCTCCCGCTGCTGGGGGAGCGCAGCCTCCTCCAGGACACGGTGGAGCGGGTGCGACCCCTGGTGGGGGACGACCTGTGCGTGGTCGCGGGGGAGGAGAGCCGTTTCCTGGT
>CAZYJP010000190.1:0-5242 GCA_964647795.1 uncultured Thermodesulfobacteriota bacterium | reverse complement strand
CGGACAGGGCCTCGGCCACCTCCGCGATCCCCTCCTCCGCCTCGCCCACGAAGAACGCGTCGAAGAAGTCCGCCAGGGGCTCGGGGTTTGCGGCGATGGGCCCGCCCCCCAAGACGAGCGGGTCCAACTCCCCCCGCTCCCGAGCCAACAGAGGGATGCCTCCCAACTCGAGCATCGCCAGCACATTGGTGGCCAGGAGCTCGTAGGGGAGGGTGAAGCCCACGAGGTCGAACTCCCCCAGCGCCCGACCCGACTCGCGGGTCACGAGGGGCCAGCCGCGGCGGCGCAGCAGGGCCTCCATGTCGCCCCAGGGGGCGTAGGCGCGCTCGGCCAGCACCCCTTCCCGGCGGTTCAGGATGTCGTAGAGGAGGGGAAGTCCCAGGTGGCTCATCCCGATCTCGTACACGTCGGGAAAGCACAGCGCCACCCGGAGCCGGGCCGAGGCCCAGTCCTTCCGCACCGCCCCGGCCTCCAACCCCTCGTAGCGGCCCGGCTTTTCCACGTCCAACAGCGCGAGGCCGTAGCGCATCAGCAGGCTACGACCCCCGGCAGGCCGCCGAGGGATATCGCAGGTCGTTCCATGGGTCGTCGGGTCACGGGCTGTGCTTTCCGGAGCAGGATGGGAGAGAAAGGCACATGAGTCTACATGGGTTGAGGGGGAGGCACCACCGTCCTGTGTCGCCCGGAATCCACCCGCCACATGTTCGTCCAGGGGCGGTGGGCTGTCGTGGAGCAGAGGCAGACGCCCGTTCCACGACACCGGTTCCAGCAGGGAACACACCCTGCGTGCCACACGATGACCCGGGATTGGCTGCCGGCGCGGAAGGGCAGCCCACCGCCCCTCAGTGGACCCGCCCCCCCTGCCCCCCCTCCGCGGTCGCGGAGCGCAGGCCCAGGGGGTCGCGGAGGAAGCCTTCCTTGCAGCGCGGGCAGAGGAGGTAACCCTGGGATTGGTAGACGTCCTTTTCCAACGCGGACTCGCCCTGGGCGTCCACCTGCCGCATGAAGGCCTCCAGATCCTCGAGCCCCCCTTCCGCCGGGACCGACCCGTCGAAGTCCGCCGTGACGTGGAGGGTCAGGAGGTACTTCAGACTCCCGGGCGGGAGCTCGGCACCGCAGCGCTGGCAGTACGTCATGGGCGTCGGTGCAACATGCGCAGGAGCGCCTGGCCCGTGTACGACTCCGGACACGCGGCCACCTCTTCCGGCGTCCCCCGGGCCACGATCCAGCCGCCGCCCCCGCCTCCCTCGGGGCCCAGGTCCACCACGTGGTCGGCGGTCTTGACCACGTCGAGGTTGTGCTCGATCACCACCACGGTGTTGCCCTGGTCCACCAGGCGGTGGAGCACCTCGAGGAGCTTTCGCACGTCCTCGAAGTGAAGCCCGGTGGTGGGTTCGTCCAGGATGTAGAGGGTGCGCCCCGTGGCCCGGCGCGCCAGCTCCTTCGAGAGCTTGACCCGCTGGGCCTCCCCCCCGGAGAGGGTGGTGGACGACTGCCCCAGGCGGATGTAGCCCAGCCCCACGTCCTCGAGGGTGTCGAGCTTGGCCCGGATCGCACCGATGTTGCGGAAGAACTCCCGGGCCCGAGTCACGGTCATCTCGAGGACGTCGGCGATCGCCGCCCCCTTGTAGTGCACCTCCAGGGTCTCCCGGTTGTACCGGCGGCCGCCGCACTCCTCGCAGGTGACGTAGACATCGGGAAGGAAGTGCATCTCGATCTTGAGGAGCCCGTCGCCCTTGCAGGCCTCGCACCGGCCGCCCTTGACATTGAAGGAGAACCTCCCCTTCCCGAAACCCCGCACCTGGGACTCGGGAAGGCGGGCGAAGAGGTCGCGGATGGGCCCGAACAGGCCGGTGTAGGTGGCCGGGTTGGAGCGGGGGGTGCGACCGATGGGGGACTGATCCACGTCCACCACCTTGTCCACGTGCTCGAGCCCCTCCAGGGCCGCAAAGGCGAGGGGCCTGCCCCGAGCCCCGTGGAGCGCCTCGGCCAGTGCCGGGAAGAGGGTTTCCACCACCAGGGTCGATTTGCCCGACCCGGACACCCCGGTGACCGCGGTGAAGAGCCCCAGGGGCAGCTCCAGGTCCACCGAGCGCAAGTTGTTGCCGGCAGCTCCCCGCACCCGCAGGAACGTGCCGTCGGGGCTCCGGCGCACGGCCGGGACCTCCACCGAGCGGCGGCCCGAGAGGTAGGCGCCCGTGAGACTCGCGGGGTTGGCCTCCACCTCTGCCGGGGTGCCCTGGGCCACCACCTGCCCCCCGTGCTCCCCGGCTCCGGGCCCCCTGTCGATCACGTGGTCTGCCGCCCGGATGGTCTCCTCGTCGTGCTCCACCACGATCACCGTGTTCCCCAGATCCCGGAGCCCCTCCAGGGTGCGCAGCAGTCGGCCGTTGTCCCGGGGGTGGAGACCGATGGTCGGCTCGTCGAGGATGTACAGGACCCCGGTCAGCCGGGACCCCACCTGCGTGGCCAGTCGGATGCGCTGGTTCTCCCCCCCCGAGAGCGTGGCGGCGGTGCGGTCCAGGGTGAGGTAGCCCAGGCCCACGTCGAGGAGGAACGTAAGCCGCTCCCGGATCTCCTTCAGCACCCGCTCCGCGATGGCGGCCTCCCGGGGAGCCAGGGCCAGCCCCTGCAGGAAGCCGTGGGCCCCCGTCACCGGAAGCGCCGTGAGCTCGTGGATGGCCCGGCCGCCCACGGTGACCGCGCGGCTCTCCGGCCGCAGCCGCGCACCCCCGCACTGGGAACAGGCCCGCGACTCCAGGTAGGGGGAGAGCTCCTCCAGACGCTCCTCGCTCTCGGTCTCCCGGATCAGCCGCTCCAGGCGGGGAATGACCCCTTCGAAGGGCTTCCGGAAGCGAAAGCTCGACCTTTCGGACTCATACGCGAAGCTCACCGCCTCCTCGGTGCCGAAGAGGACGGCCTTCCGCACCGGCTCCGGGAGGTCGCGCCAAGGGGCGCGAAGGTCCAGGGCCAGGTGCTCCTGGAGGGAGCGGAGCGTCTGCTGGAAGAAGACCCCGTTCTTCCCCGCCCAGGGTGCCACCGCCCCTTCCGCGAGGGACTTCCCCTCGTCGGGCACCACCCGGGCCGGGTCCACCGCCAGACGCGTGCCCAGCCCATCGCACCCGGGACAGGCGCCGTGGGGGGAGTTGAAGCTGAAGGCCCGGGGGCTCATCTCCGGGAAGGAGACCCCGCACGCGGCGCACGCGAACCGTTCCGAAAACAGGAAGGTCTCGCCCTCGGCACCCCCTCCGGGCCGGGTCTCCACCGCGGCCAGGCCCTCGGCCCGAGCGAGAGCGATCTCCAGGGCCTCGGCCAGGCGGGAGCGGACCTCGGGCTTCACCGCGAGCCGGTCGACCACCACCTCGAGGGTGTGGTTTCGATTCTTGTCGAGAACGATGTCCTCCTCGAGCTCCCGCACCGCGCCGTCCACCCGCACCCGCAGGAAGCCCGACTTCCGGAGCTCCTCCAGGAGCGCCCGGTGCTCCCCCTTGCGCCCGCGCACCACCGGGGCCAGCACCTCGAAGCGCGTACCCTCCGGCAGGGAGAGGACCCGGTCCACCATCTGGGTCACGGTCTGGCTGGCGATGGTCTTGCCGCAGGAGGTGCAGTGGGGCACGCCGATCCGGCTATAGAGCAGCCGCAGGTAGTCGTACACCTCGGTGACCGTCCCCACCGTGGAACGGGGGTTCCTGCTCGTGGTCTTCTGCTCGATGGAGATGGCCGGGGAGAGCCCCTCGATGGAGTCGACATCGGGCTTGTACATCTGCTCGAGGAACTGGCGGGCGTAAGCCGAGAGGCTCTCCACGTACCGCCGCTGGCCCTCGGCGTACAGGGTGTCGAAGGCGAGGCTCGACTTTCCCGAGCCGGAGAGCCCGGTCACGACCACGAAGCAGCCTCGGGGAATCTCCAGGTGGAGGTCCTTGAGGTTGTGCTGCCGCGCACCCCGGATGCGAATGGCGTCGTAGGACATACCCCTCACACCCCCGCCATCCTCCGCCCCTCCGCGATGAGCTCCCGTACCTCGGCCTTGCTCCTCGCCTCGGCGTAGATGCGCAGGAGGGGTTCGGTGCCCGAGGGGCGGATCAGGAGCCAGGAGGAGTCGTCCCGGAGGAAGCGGGTGCCGTCGAGGCGCAGGACCCGGAGCACCCGCGTGCCCGAGAGAGAGGCAGGATCGTCGAGGCCGGCGACCCGCTCCCGCACCGCCTCCGCGGCCCGGGGCTCCAGGGGCAGGTCCAGCCGGTCGTAGGTGAAGTAGCCCACCTGGTCGAAGATCTCCTGCAGGTACGCGCGAAGGCCCCGCCCGGTGCGGGCCACGATCTCCGCGAGCAGCAGGGCGTTGAGGAGCCCGTCGCGGTCGGGCAGGTGAGCCGGGATCCCGATCCCCCCGCTCTCTTCCCCGCCGATGAGCACGGGCCGTCCCAGCATGGCCTCGCCGATGTGCTTGAACCCGATGGGGGTGAGCGTCACGTCCAGCCCGTAGCGAGCCGCGAGGAGATCGACGAGGGAGGTTGCCGACACGGCCTTCACGACCCCCCCGGGCAGCCCCTTGACCTCCCGCAGATAACGCAGGAGCACGGCCAGGATCCGCTGGGGAGAGAAGTAGTGACCTCGCTCGTCCACGGCGGCGATGCGGTCGGCGTCGCCGTCGTTGGCCAGGCCCAGGGAACACCCCCTGGCCCTGACCGCGGCGACCAGGCCCGGGAGGTTGGCCTCCACCGGCTCGGGGGAGGCCCCCCCGAAACCCGGATTCCACTCCCCCCGGAGCTCCACGACCCGGCACCCGGCCTCTTCCAGGAGCCGGCGGAGCCCCGGGGCCCCGCACCCGTGCATGGCGTCCACGGCCACGGTGGGCCGGGCGCGCCGAAGAACCTCGAAGTCCACGAGCCGGGCCAGGGCCTCCCGATACCCTTCCCACGCGTCCAGTTCCGAGACGAGACCCCGGGCCCCGGCGTCCCCCAGGGAGAGACACGGAATCTCGGCACCGGGCGGCACCTGATCCAGCCGCTCCTCGACCTCCCGGCTCACCGGCCCCCGGGCCGCTCCGCCGAAGGGCTCCTTGAACTTCAGGCCGTTCCACTCGGGGGGGTTGTGGGAGGCCGTGACCCCGATGCCCCCTGCCAGCCCCTGATGCCGCACGGCCCAGGAGAGAAGGGGCGTGGGCTCCGGTCGCCGGGCCAGCCGCACCGGGATGCCCCGCGCCGCCAGGACCCCGGCGGTTTCCGCCGCGAACTGGTCCGAGAGG
>CAZYJP010000189.1:0-5262 GCA_964647795.1 uncultured Thermodesulfobacteriota bacterium | reverse complement strand
CGCATCCTCCAGAAGATGATCGAGGGAAAGTTTGCCGTGGACTTCGTCCACCAGGGCTACGAGCCCATGCTCGACGAGCTCGACCGCTCCTCGAACCGGGTGAGCTTCAGCGTCATCATCGCCTCCCTGATCGTCGGCTCCTCCCTCATCGTGCTCGCCGGCCGGGGCCCCCTGCTCTGGGACTTTCCCGTCTTCGGGATCCTGGGCTTCCTTCTCGCGGGGGTGCTGGGCTTCGGCCTCGCGATCGCGATCCTGCGCTCCGGTAAGTTCTAGTAAGTTCTAGTGGGGCGCTGCCCCGGCCCTCCGAGGCGTGAAAGCCGACCATACCCCTTGTAGGAGCAGTCTTGTCGGCGAGGTCTTGTGGCAGCGGTCTCCTGGCCACTCCAGGAAATCTACGGCGGCACGCCCGCCGGCACCCGGCCTCTCCACCACCTCCGCTCTGCTCCCACCATAGAAAGAGGGCAAGGTCTGCACCCTGCCCTCGAAGACAGCCGAAGATGAGGAAGGCCCCGGGGAAAGCTCCCCGCGGGGTCTCCGCGTTTCCTAGAGCTTCAGTACGATCATTAGGGCGATGACCAGCGCGTAGATGACCAGGGACTCGATCATGGCGAGACCGATGATCATCGGGGTCACCATCTTGCCGCTGGCGGCAGGATTGCGGGCGATGCCCTCCATGGCGGCGGCGAGGCCCTTGGCCTGACCCATGGCGCCGAAGGCGGCCGCGACGGCGATGGCGAGGCCGGCGGAGAGGGCCAGCAGGCCGCGCACGGCAAGCCCGCCCTCGTCGTCCTGGGCGAACGCCGGGGCTGCGGCCAGCAGGGCCAGCAGGACAACGGGAGCGACGGTCCAGAGCTTCCTGAGCATGTCTTTCACCTCCTCTCGAGTGGTTTTGGGAGAAACGCGGGCGGGGCCCGCGGGGATCAGGGCGTCAATGCTCCCCGTGCTCGATGGCGCCGGAGAAGTACACCATGGCCAGCAGCATGAACACGAAAGTCTGGATGATGCCGACGAAGACCCCCAGCACCAGGGTGAACACGGGCACGGCCAGGGGGACCAGCATGAAGAAGATCGCGCCCACCTTGTGGTCGCCCATCACGTTGCCGAACAGGCGCAGGCTCAGGCTCATCGGCCGGGCCAGGTGGGAGATGATCTCGATGGGGATCATGAGCCACGCAAGCCACCAGAAGGGCCCCGCGAAGTGCTTCAGGTAGGAGGGCCCGTGCTCCTTGAAGCCGTAGACGTGCGTCATGAAGAAGACGACCAGCGCGCAGGCCAGGGTCGTATTGAGGTTCTCGGTGGGGGGCGAGAAGCCCGGGACGATCCCGGAGAGATTGCTGAAGAGGATGAAGAACGCCAGCGTACCCACCAGGTAGAGGAACCGGGGGGCCACGTGCCCCATCGAGTCGCGCATGATCCCCAGGACGCCCGAGACCATGACCTCCATCAAATTGCGTATGCTGAGGCGGCTCTCCGGGACGAGGTCCTCGTCGGTGAGGTTCTCCGACTTCATCTTCGAGCGGGCGATCACCGCCAGGGTGAGGATGATGAGGCTCACCAGGATCGCATTGGACACGTGGAGGGACGGAGCCCCGGTTTCCGGGTGGGGGAGGCTGTTCTCGATCCAGTTCAGGCCTGGGATCAACGAGGTCCAGACGATCTCACCCGGTGCAGCCATGAGCCCTACCCTCCCGCTGGAACCTATCTTCTGGCCAGGCGGAGCACCGCCTCGGCCGTTATGGCCACGAGGATCGTCGAGAGCCCCACCACGAAACCGATCACGTCCACGCGGAACGAGACGAGCAGGACCCCGACCAGGAACATCACCGCGAGGAACTTGGCCCAGTAGATGGCCACGTTCGCGACCCGAGCGGTCCCCCGCAGGAACACCGAGCGCAACACCCCCACCAGCACGCGGAAGTTGGCAGCCATCAGGATCCCGCCGCCGAGCACCCCGATGGCGAACTCCCGAGAGATCCACAGCGACCCGAGCGAAGCAGCACCCACCAGACAGAGGTTGAGGACCTCGATCCGATTCGTGCTCACCTCTTCGATGGGCGACTCGTCCTGCTCGGGAGCGCCCTCTGGTGCCGAGGGCTCATCCGGGGGGGTTGCCATTTCCCTCCTGTTCGCCCTCCTGCTGGAGCCTCCGCAACACCCGGAACAGGCTGCGAAACCCGGCGATCACCCCGCACAGGAGCCAGAAGAGGGTGAGCCAGGGCGCCGTCCTGCCGTCGAAGACCACCGTGTCCAGGACGTAGCCGATGCCCGCCCCCGCCGCCACCGAGAGCCCCAACTCCAGAGTCCCGGCGCTGACGTGGGTCACGAGGCGCAGGGCGGTGCGACGCTCGGAGCTCACCCTCTCACCACCCCCGGCCTCCGGACCAGGTCGTCGGAAACCACCGGGGAGACGGCGCGGTTGGGGGGACGGGAGGGATCAAAGGGGGACGCTCCGCCCGAGAGGGTGCCCCCCGGGGCCCGGCTCTCCAGGGATTCGGACCCCGTACGATCCTCCTCGAGCCTCTCTTCCGGGTGCACGGTCGAGACGGCGCGCTCCGTGGGCACCCCGGGGCCGCCCGGCAGGACCCCCGGGCTCAAAAGTCGGCCTTCTATAGCACGGCGTCCGAAACAGCGTCAAGCACAGACCCGCCTCGGCGCTGTGGTTCCAAACGGCTTCGCTCCGTTCCCAAACGCCCGTCGGCGGCCTACAGCGCGGCCAGGGCCTCGTCGGCGGCCTCCAGGGTGCGCCCCAGATCCTCGTCGGTGTGCGCGAGACTGACAAACCCCGCCTCGAACTGGCTCGGGGCGAGGTTGACCCCCCTCTCCAGCATCCCCAGGAAGAACCGCCCGAAGCGCTGGGTGTCGCTCCGCAGGGCCGATGCGTAGTCGGTGACCGGGCCGTCCTGAAAGAAGGTGGTGAACATGGATCCCACCCGGGTGTGGAACGCCGGCACACCGCGGCGCCGGGTCAGCTCCCCCAGACCCTCGCAGAGGGCCTTCGACTTCTCCTCCAGCGCCTGATACACCCCGGGACGCCCGAGGGCGCGCAGGGTGACGAGACCCGCGGTCATGGCCAGCGGGTTGCCGGAGAGGGTGCCGGCCTGGTAGACGGGACCGGCCGGGGACACCATCTCCATGATCTCCCTCTTCCCTCCGTACGCCCCCACAGGAAGCCCCCCCCCGATGATCTTCCCCAGGGTCGTCAGGTCCGGCGTGACCCCGTAGCGTTCCTGGGCGCCCCCCAACGCTAGACGGAAGCCGCTCATGACCTCGTCGAAAATGAGCACGATCCCCTCGCGGGAGGTGATCCTCCGAAGGCCCTCCAGGTACCCTTCCACCGGGGGGACGCACCCCATGTTCCCCGGCACGGGCTCCACGATGAGGCACGCGACCTCGCCCGGGTTGGCCCGGAGCAGGGCCTCCAGGGCCTCCAGGTCGTTGTACGGCACGGTCAGGGTGTTTCGGGCCACATCGGCGGGAACCCCCGGGCTGGTGGGCACACCGAAGGTCGTCGCCCCGGAGCCGGCCTTGACCAGCAGCCCGTCCTCGTGGCCGTGGTAGCACCCCTCGCACTTGACGATCTTGTCCCTGCCGGTGAACCCGCGGGCCACGCGGATGGCGCTCATGGTGGCCTCGGTGCCGGAGTTGACCATGCGGACCATCTCGACGCTCGGCACGCACGCCGCCACCAACTCCGCCATCTCCACCTCGAGCTCGGTGGGTGCACCGTAGGAGGTGCCGTTCCGCAAGGCCTGCTCCAAGGCCGCCCGCACCTCGGGGTGGTTGTGCCCGAGGATCATGGGCCCCCAGGAACCCACGTAATCGATGTATGCATGCCCGTCCACGTCGAAGAGCCGCGAACCCTCGGACCGGGCGATGAAGACCGGACGCCCGCCCACCGCCCGAAACGCGCGCACCGGGCTGTTCACGCCCCCGGGGATCAATTGGAGAGCCTTCTCGAAGAGTGCGTGGGAACGCGTGTGGTGCATGGCGACCTCCGGGGAAGCGTTGGGGGGCGGCAGGCCCCGTCGGAATCCGGCCGCAGAGCTAGCACGAAGCCGGGGGCGGATCAAGAAAAATCCGGAATTTCGCGAAGTTGAACGCGCGAAAGAAGGCGTGCTATAAGGGCACCCCGCATGGAGAACCCGATGCTCCACCGACCTCGTCCCCCCCGTCCGGAGGCCTCGAGGCACCGCCCCATGGCCCGCGGGCGGTGCCTCCCCACCCTCTTGGCTCTCCTCCTCCTCGGGGCTCCGCTTCCGAGCCAAGCCCAGGACGCCGGCGAAGCCCCCCCGGCCCAGGGGACGAGGCTCCGCTTCGAGAAGGCCCTTTCGGTGCAGCGTACCGAAGCGGGCAGGGTTTTCACCGAGGCCTGGACCGTCTCCCCCGGGGACGACCTCCGGGAGATCCTGTCCCGGGAGTACGGCGTCCGGGAGGACGCCCTGCCGGCCCTCCTCGAGGCGTTTCGGGCCGTGAACCCGGCCGTTGACCCCCACCGGCTCGTTCCCGGAGAGGTGGTGCGGGTACCCTTCAAGGTCGAGGCGGCCGCCGACCCACCAGCCCGGACCCACACCGTGCAGCCCGGGGACACCCTGTGGCGCATCCTGCGCGACCGTTTCCACGTGCCCCGGGAACGGATGCGAGAGGCGCTGGAGGCGGTGGCCCGCGCCAACCCCCACATCCGGGATCTGAACCGGATCCACCCCGGGCAGCAGGTGGTGTTCCCCCCCCTCTCGGAGGCGCCCGCCGGGAACCCCCCCCCGGCCGCTGCCCTGCCGACCGCCTACCGGACCTCGCTTGAGCTCCTCCGGGACCTGGGCTGCCAGGTGCTCACCACCGGAGAGACCTTCTTTCCCCTGGGACGAGGGCGGGCTCTCCGGCTCGAGGCCTCGGAGTTTCCGGTGGTGCTGGGCCCCGCGGGCGGCAAGGTCCTCCTCGATCCCCGGAGGCGCCTGAGCGCGGCGCTCGCCCGTGCGGTGCAGGAGGAGTGGGGATACCGGTGCGTGGCGGGGGTAGACTCCGACCCCGAGGCGTACCTGGGGGCGATCCTGCCCCACCTGGGCTTCTTCGAGCTCGCCGAGGGGGAGCGCATCATCCCCCTGGGGGGCGAGGCGGAGCTCGTCGCCCTTGCCCGCTGGACCGTGGTGCCCCGCCCCGAGGACCTGTGGGAGGGGAAGGTGCACCTGCTCTTTTCCCCGGGGTCCGCCCTGGACCCCCGGCTCGTGCAGGCGGCCCACCGAGCAGGTTTCGCGGCCCACCCGCTGG
>CAZYJP010000188.1:0-5269 GCA_964647795.1 uncultured Thermodesulfobacteriota bacterium | reverse complement strand
GGTGGCGTGACTTCGGACCTCAAGGGCTGCCTCGGGGCCTCCGGCCTTTCCTGCTACTGCGCCGCCGCCGCGGCGGCGACGGGAACGTACCCGCTCTGCTCCACGATCGCCTGACCTTCGGGGCCCAGGATCCACTCGATGTAGGACTTCACGGCGCCTCGAGGCTCTCCCAGCGTGAAGAGGTGCAGGGAGCGTGCGAGGGGGTAGGTCTGGTCGAGAGTGGCGGCCACGCTGGGAGGAACCGCTGGGCCTCCGCCTTCGGGAGCGAGCCGGAGCATCTTTACCCCGGCCGTTGCGTAGCCCATGCCGCTGTAGCCGATGGCGCCCGGGGTGTTGGCGACGAGCTCCACCACCTCCTTGGACCCGTTGAGATCCCGGGAGCCGAGCTTGAAGTCCCGGTTGTGCAGTACGACTTCCCGCAGGAACTCGTAGGTCCCCGAGCTCGACTGCCGGCTGACGCGGATGATCTCGTCCCGGCCCCCCGGGAGCTGCACCCCGAGGTCCGACCACCGGACGAGGGTTCCCCCCTCCTGGTAGATCTGGGCGACCTGCTCCAGGGTGATCTCCTCCAGCGGGTTGTCCTTGTGGACATAGATGGCCAGGGCGTCGTAGCCGACGATGAACTCCACGGGCTCGGTGCCGGTGTTTCTCTTCGCCGCCTCGTGTTCCTGGGGCTTGAGGTCCCGAGACGAGGTCGCGATGTCAATCGCGCCCCGGCTGAGCGCCGCGATGCCGACGCCGGAGCCCCCCCCGGAGACCTCCACCTCCACCGTCGGCATGACCGCCTTGTACGCCTCGGCCCAGGCCTGGGTCAGGTTGACCATGGTGTCCGAGCCCTTGTTCTGGATCACGGTGCGGGCCGGCCCGGGGGACTCGTCGCCTCCCCTGCTGCACCCGGCGAGGGCGGCAGCCGAGAGGACCATGGCTCCCAGGAGGGACAGGAGAGCCGAGGGGCGGTGCCGGGGGTTGGAAGAGCTCTCTGCAGCGGTCATGTCGCGTTCACCTTTGTCCCGAGGATGGCTTCCACCAAGTCGCGCACATGGGTCTGGAGGAATTGGTAGGTATGATCGAAGGCGGCGCGGACCTCGTCGGGTGAGCCATCGGTCCGGGAGGGATCCGGGGTACTCCAGTCCAGGAAGACCACCTTGCGGGGCAGCCGGGGAAAGGATCGCGCCACGTCGGGGTCCAGGCCGACCACCACCTGGTAGTGGTCGAGGTTCGGGACCTGGAAGATGCCCTTCGGGATCAGGCGGGAGATGTCCAGCCCCTTCTCGGCCAGGAAGGCCACGGTCCGGGTGTCCAGGGGAGCCGGGTCCATGCCGGCGCTGGAGAAGATGAAGTGGGGCTGCTGCAGGCCGTTGGCGACGACCTCGGCCATGACGCTCCGGCAGGCGTTGTGACGGTCCACGAAGAGGACCCGGAACACCTCGCTCCCCTGGTGTTTGACGTACTCGCCGGTGCACATGTAGAGCACTTCAAGGCAGATGTTGCGAGCCCGATCCGAAACCCGCTCCAGGCGCCGGGCCACGGTGGTCAGGGGCCTCAGGGACTCGAAGGCGAGCCGGTCCTCGCGGTAGAGCTCCACCACGTCGGTATTCAGGTTCGACTTGAGGACGTCTACCGTCTCCTCCACGGCCATGGTGCGGCGGGCCAAATCCGCGTCCTGGCGGACGAAGGCCTGGATGGCGTCGTGGAGCATCGCGATGGAGAGGTCCGCGATCTCCGTGATGCGCTGCTTCGGGACCTCCGGGGGCAGGGCCCCGATCTTCAGGGACTGACGGGCGATGTTTTCGGCATAGTCCCCCACCTGCTCGAGCTCCTGGTTGATCTTGATGGCGCTGTAGGCGATGCGCAGGGGGCGGGCCACGGGCTGCTGGCGCACCAGGAACTCCAGGCACAACCGGTCGAGCTCCTTCTCCTTCTCGTCGATCAGGTCGTCGCGCAGGATCACCCCGTAGGCGAGTTGGCGGTTGTCCTCCACCAGGGCACGCACGCAGTCTCGAAGCGCCTGCTCCGCCATCTCGCACATCTCGGTGACCTTGGTGCGCAGGCGGTCGAGATCCCGCTCCAGGGACTTTTCCAAGTGGGTGGTCGGCAAGGCGAAAGACTCCTGCGGTGGGGGGCGGGGTTCGCCATCGCCTTCTACCATGCGCAGGGGTTCCCGGACAATCTCCTTCCCGGGCCCTCCTTCCCGCGCGCCGACGAGTCCACCTCTTGCAGGGTACCGAACATCCCGCTCCACGGGGTCTTTCCGGTGGGGGTTGACTCGGCCCATCATGTGATTCGCCCTGCGGGAGTGCCTCGGGCACGTCCGATCCCCCTTCCTGGGGAATCGCGTGGGGGACGGCCCCTTCGGACCCTCACGCAGGCCGGCGGTGGCCAATCTGGGACTGCTTCGCTGGGGGGAGCACCGCCTGGTCCTCTACCTGGCGCGGGAAACCGGCACGACGCCTTAGGCGGCGTGAGCCGTGCGACCGGGGTCTACGGGCTGCCGGGGGGTCTGTGCCCCGGATCACCCGCTGCAGGGTTGCGGCGTCCCGAGGTTCCCCGGACTCCCCCTGGCGAGCCCCTCGCGGTAGCGCTGCACCGCCCGCTCCTGAGAGGGGAAGGCCAGGCTGGGCATCCGTGCCAGGGGGAAAAACCGGACCGCCACGGCGTCGTCCCCGGCCGTCGGGCTACCGCGGGGGTCGAGGATCTCGAAGGTGATCATCACCATGTTTCCGTAGAAGTAGTTCTGGGTCGTCACCGCGTCGAGGAGACGTCCGACCGATCCCGTGAGCCCGGTTTCCTCCGACAGCTCCCGCAGGACCGCCTCCTCGATCTGCTCGTCGGACTCCGCGAAGCCGCACGGCAGACACCACATCCCCTTCATCGGGTGCCGGCCCCGACGAACCAGGAGCACCTCCCCCCGGTCGTTGGCCACCAGCGCGGCGGCCACCGGAAGGGGGTTCTCGTAGGCGATGAAGCCGCAGGCCGCGCAGATTGCGCGGCGCTTTCCGTCGATCTTCTTCATCTCCAGGGCGGTGCCGCACGTCGCGCAGTAGCGAGGGGTGAGCGGTCGCGCTCGCGTGCCGCGGTCTACGACCGGTCGGCGGCACAGGAACACCGCATCGTCCTTGTTGAACTCCACCGCCCCCCGCTCGATCGCCTCTGCCGTCATCGCGGTGATGAGCTGGAGCAGTGCGGCGCCGATGCTGTCCGGGCTCGCCTCGTAGACCTCCTTGAGGAGGAGGCTCTTCTTCATCCACAGGTAGACTTCCAGGTGCTCCATCTGATTGGGCTCGAACCGGAGGGAGTTGGCGAAGATCGCCTTCTCCACCTCCTGGAAGGAGGGGCGAAGCAGATCCTCCCCGTTCTCCGCCGAGAAGGTGCGCAGCAGCTTCTGGATGCTGAGCATCTCCGGCACCCCGAGGCCCAAAGACTCCAGGGTGGGGGGAATGTGCCGGATCAGCTCCCGCCAGCTCTCCTGGCTGTGGGTCACGGCCACGAAGGAGCCGTGCTCGGTGAGCACCCGGGCGATGTCCGGGACGACCTCCGGGAAGAAGTAGAGGGAGAAGCACGAGAACACCAGATCGAAGGAGTGAGGGGGGTACGTGGCGAGCTCTGCCACGTCGGACGCGTGAAACTCGCCCACAGCACCCACCGAGGCGCAGGCCTGAAGGAACGGCTTCTGGTAAGCCTCCTGGATGTCGAGGCCGACGATGTGGGTGCCGGGCCGGAGCTTGCCCCGGAAGCCGAGGGTCGAGAAGCCAAACCCGCAGCCGAGGTCCAGGATGTTGCGAACGCGGGAGAAATCGACGGAGTCGAGGGCGAAGTCCCGGATGTCCCGGCGGTTGCTGGAGTGGCCGTAGACGATGCAGTTGACGGCCTGGTGCAGGTCCAGGTCACGAAAGGCCTGCTCGATGTCGGTTTCGTCGTAGACGGGCATGACGGGAGCCCTCCGGCTGCCCCCGGCGCGCGGCTTCATGCGGCGCCATGCGACAACTTGTAGCACGAAAATCCGGGTCTTCAAGGCCGCCGGGGGCTCGCTGCCCCCGGGGCACCTACAGCATCCTTCGCGAGGGGAAACCAGAGGAGGAGAACGCCGAGGCCGACCCGCACAGCCAGACCGGCCGCGACGAGCCGGAGTCGAGCCCCCCGGCGGTCCTCGCTCAGGGCCCAGGCCAGGGCGGCGCCTAGGGTGTCTCGGGCTCTGCCAGCCAGCGCTGGAGCGCGGCGACGATCTTCTCGGCCTGATCCCGGCTCGAGATGTTGAACTTGGCCTGCTGACGGTACTCCCCGTGAAGCTTCTTGTACCGGCGGATGGTGAACCGATCCGGACCGTAATCCTCCTTCTTGGGTTCCCACTGGCGGTATCGGAAGAGCACCGTGGCCCACGCTCCCTTCGAGAGGATCTCCTTGTCCAGTTGCTGGACGACCTGGACCCCCTCCTCCTCGTAATCGACGCTGAGATCTTCCACTTCTGCGGACATCGGTACCTCCTGGGGTGGGCCGTGAGACTCGGGGGACTGCGGGAAGCAGGAGGGTACCCCGAACCTCGGGGCGAGGGAAAGTGGCTCCCCTGGACCGTCACCTGGGCGGTGAGCGAGGCCGGGGAGCCCTTACGCTTCCCCGCGCACTCCGCGTTGGTGGGAGACGGCGTCCCCCAGGGAACCGGGGGCGCGGAGCGTCACCTGGTTGCACCGGCGATCACGGTTCGGTGGATGCGGCACGCGGCTGCGCTCCAGGGTTCCCGACCCCGCTCCCAGATGAGGTGGTGGATCCTGGTTCCCTGGGCGCCCGGTCCGGGAAAGGAGGGAGCCTTGGTACTCACGGCTCCGGCAGGGCGGGCCGGACCTTGAGCACGATCTCCCTTCGGATCTCCACGGTTCCGGGCTTGGCGCCCCGGGGTTTGGTCACGTGCCGCGCGAGGGTGCAGCTCACGGCCACCACCCCCCCCTCTCGGGCCTTGCTGTGGTAGGCGGCCACGGCGGCGGCGCGCTTGAGGGTCTCGCGGTCGGGTTCGCTGTCCTCCTCCGCCCGGAGGAGTACGTGACTACCGGGCATGCCGCGAACGTGGAACCACCAGTCGTCGGGGCGGGCGACCTTGAGGCTGAGGCGGTCGTTGTCCGCGTCGGTCTTGCCCACGAGCACGGTCCAGCCGCCGGGGAGGCGGTATTCCCGGAGTTGCGGCTCGGGCGGGCGTCGGGCGCCCGGGGGGGGTGCCACGGGTCAGCTCCTCCCGCAGGGGCCGGCACCAGGCTCCTGGGCTCTTGGGGGCCCAGGGGGC
>CAZYJP010000187.1:0-5287 GCA_964647795.1 uncultured Thermodesulfobacteriota bacterium | reverse complement strand
TGCCCTGGCTTGGGTGCTTCCCGCGTCTCCCCGTCTGGCGGCCCGCCTGCTCGACCCGGCGACCCCCGTCGTCTACGGTCACCTGGCTTCCCGAAACCTCTGCTGGTCCCCCGAAGGCTCAGCCCCCGTTCCCGACGGGCACCGCGCCGGGTTCGACGGCCGGTCCGGCACGCCGCTCGGGGGGTGGGAGGGACTCCTCTTCGGTTTTCCCCTCGACCTGAATCGGGCCGGCCGGGAGGATCTGGAGGCCCTGCCCGGTGTCGGCTCCAAGACCGCCTCGGCGATCCTCGAGGCGCGGGATGCGGAGGGCGGCTTCGACTCCGTGGAGGACCTCCTCCGGGTCCGGGGGGTCGGGCCCAAGACGTTGGAGCGGTTACGACCGCTGGTGGGGGTGGGAGGGGGAGCACCGTAACCGACGGGAGGTGGGCTCAAGGGGCGACGGTGTGCCGCCGATAGGACCCCGGCGACCGAATGGAACCGCGCAATGGCCGATGGCCCCGGGTGCCGGCATGCTCAAGAAGATCCGCGTAGAGGACCTGAAGCCCGGGATGTACATCGCGGACTTCAACACGCCTTGGCTCCTCCACCCCTTCTTCCCAACCCGCCTCACCGTGCGCGGTGCCCGAGACATCGAGCAGATGCTCCGTTGCCGGATGACCGAAGTATACATCGACACCAGCCGCGGCGCGGACAGCCCTCGGGCCGTGTGCGCGGAGGAGGTGGAAAGGGAGCTCGACGAACGGCTGCAGGTGGAGGTGCTGGGGGTTCCAGACGACCGGCAAGAGGCTCTACAGGTCCCCTTCGAGGCCGAGTACCGAGGGGCGAGGGAGCTCTACGCCGAAGCCAGGTTATCGGTAGAGTACCAGTTCCGGGAAGTGCAGGGCGGGCGCCCCGCCGACGGGGAGAGCGCGGACGCGGCCGTCGCCGACATCATCGCCTCTCTCTTCCGAAACCGCGACGCTCTTCTCAGTCTAGCCCGGCTCAAAAGCTTTCACGCCTACACGTCCTACCACAGCCTCAACGTGGCCGTGCTGACCCTGAATCTCGGGATGCAGCTGGGGATCCTCGACCGGGAGCTCCAGCGCCTCGGGATCGGGGCGATCCTGCACGACATCGGGAAGGCGCGGCTGCCCGGCGGGCTCGTCCAGAAAAACGGCCCCCTGGACTCGCGGGAATACGAGGTGGTCAAGACCCACTCCCTCCACGGCGCCCGTATCCTGTTGGAGTCGGGCTCCATCCCTCCCGACTGCGCGGCCGTGCCCCTCGGTCATCACGAGCGCTATGACGGGAGCGGCTATCCCCGATGCCTGACGGGGCCCGGGGTGGGGAAGTACGGCCTCATCACCGCGATCGCCGACGTGTACGATGCGATGACCAGCGACCGCCCCTACCAGAAGGGGACGGCGCCCACCCAGGTCCTTCGGAAGATCTATGGGTGGGCGGGGACCCACTTTCACCCCGTCTACGTGCAGAAGTTCATCCAGTGCGTCGGGATCTACCCCATCGGGACAACGGTCCGCCTGGATACCGACGAGGTAGGGGTGGTGGTGCGCCAGAACCGCGGGGACCTGCTTCGTCCGTGGGTGAGGCTCGCCCTGTCGGAGCGGGGAAGCCCGCTGCGCGGTCACCTGGACGTTGACCTCCGGGACCCGGACCCTCGGGGCGAACTGCCCCGCGCCCGGACGATCGAACGCGTGATCTGCCCGATCCAGGCCGGGGTGGACGTGGAGTCCCTCCTGGGCGGACCGCACGCCGTCCCTTTCCGCTCGCGACTCGCGGTCGCCTGACCCCGGGAGTGCGCGTCTTACCTTTCGGTTCACGGATTCTTGGGCGCGAGTCCCCGACGTCGGCAGATCCGCAGGCCCAGGCAGCAAGGGCGGTTCCGGAGGGGTGCCCGACAGCCCGCGCGAGATCACTGGGGCCGAGCCGAGAGGCGGGCGTGCAGCGGGCTCTTCCGGGGGAAGTGGGTGGCGAGGAAAACCATCTGGTCCGACAGGATGCGCTTGCCCTGCAGGTAGACGTACTCCGCATGGGTGGGGATGAAGGGAACGGCGAGCAGTTCCATCCCCGCCTCCTCGGGGGTCCGGCCCGACTTGTAGTGGTTGCACCGCCGGCAGGCGGTCACCACGTTGCTCCAGGTGTCCTGGCCTCCTCGGCTCAGGGGAGTGACGTGGTCTCGGGAGAGATTTCGTGCGGGTAGGCGCTGGCCGCAGTAGAGGCAGTGATGGGCATCTCGTTGAAAGAGCATGGGGTTGGACAGGGGCGGCGAGTAGGCGCCACCCGCCCTTGCCACGGCCCGTCGGCTCCCCACGGTAGCCACGATGGACCTGACCTCGATTACCGTGCGCTGCCCGGAGCGGGCGTTCACCCCGCCCCGGAGTCGGAAGAGAGTGGTCCCGAAAGAGTAGGCGACGCGCTCCAGGTGGTGGAGGCGCACCGCTTCCTGGTACCCGATCCAGTCCAGCGGCATGCCCGCCACGTCGACCCGGAGCACCATCTGGTCCAGGCCGTACACGGTTCCTCCTCGTTCCTCCCGAGTGTTCGGAACACCGACACCGCCTTTTAGCAGGATCGCCCGGCACAAGCAAAGGGTTCCGCCAGGGCCCGGGGTACCCTCGGAGCCGAGGTCCGGGCGGACCTCTCGCTGCCGCGCAACCTGCTGTCACGCGAGGTGCCGTCGGTTCTGTCGCCGACCCGCACCGGCCTCGGGAAGCTCGGTCGAGTCGATGCAGTGCGCGGCTCCGCTGCAGGGTTCCCCGGAACTGCCCGCAAACCGGGGATGGGGACCCGGGGCCTCGGCCCCCGATTGACAGTTTCAAAACTCGCTGGCTAGTATGGGGCACCTTTCGGGCCCGAGATCGGGACCTGGGGCCTGAGTCCTCGAGGGTGCAGGGTGAGACGCGTGGACGGGAGAGGAGGCAGCCTGGGCGACCGCACGAGGTCGCTCCTGTTTTTGACGGGCACGGTGCGGGAGCTTCTCGGTGCCGGGGGAGAGCCGATTCCCCCCTGGGAGTCTCGCCTCCAGAGCATGGTCGGGGACGCGGAGGGGGTCCGCATCGCGGTGGCCGGCACCGTCAAGAGCGGCAAGAGCACGCTGGTGAACGCCCTCATCGGACGCGACGTGCTCAAGCGGGGTGCCGGCATCGTCACCTCCTTGGTGACGCGGGTGCGGCCTGGCCAGGCGCTCGTGGCCCGGATGCGCCTGAAGGGTTGGGCCGAGGTGAATCGCGAGGCGACGGACGCGGCCCTCTTCCTGGGTGCGGGGGAGGACGGTCGGCCGGTGGACCTGCGCGCGGCGCGGGATCGGGAACACCTGAGCAGCGTCCTGGGCAGTCTGGGGGAGGAGGTCCTGGGCGAGGGCGGTTTCTTCGACAAGAACGTGGCTTTGCTGCGGGCCTACCTCAGCGGGCAGGAGAGGGTGGCGGAACTGCTCGGCGACCAACCCCGCACGGTCGAGTTCGGCCCCGACGCGTTCGAGCGGCATCGGGACTTCGCCGGGCACGACGCGCTGGCCGCCTATGTGGACGACCTGGTGCTCGAGATCCCCGGGCTGCCGTTTCCGCAACCGTGCGAGTTGGCCGACTGCCAGGGGTACGACTCTCCCAACCCTCGCCACATGGAAATGGTGCAGCAGTACCTGCTCGGCGCTCACATCGTGGTGTACGTGATCTCGAGCCGGGTGGGGCTTCGGGAAGCGGACCTTCGGTTCCTCCGGGATATCAAGGCCCTGGGACTCGTGGAGTCAACCCGCTTCGTGCTGAACGCCGATCTGGGGGAACACGGGAGCGCGGAGGACCTGAGAGAGCTCCGCGAGCGGGTCGCTATGGAGCTCCGGAACCTGGTTGGCCAGGTCCCGATCCACACCTTCTCGGCATTGAAGGCCCTGCTCCTGGGCCTCCGGCGCAGGGGGGAGACGCTTTCCCGAAAGGAGGAGATCCTCCTGCAACTATGGGAGGAATCCCCGGCTTCGGCCATCGACGAGTACCCCTCCTTCCTGGAGCTCTTGCAGGAGGAGGTCGGGCCCCAACGGGAACGGCGGAGGGACGAGGCCCGGGGAACGCTGCTCCGGAGGACCGCCGACGCGCTCCGCTCCAGGGTGGAGGCGGCGATCGTGCTCGCCGGGAAGCAAGCCCAGGACCTGGCCCTGGAGGAACGGGCACTGGGGACCGCAAAGGCGCGGGTGCAGGGGTCCCTCGCCGGGTTCGAAAACGCCCTGACGGGCATGGCCGCCTCCCTCAAGGCAGAGACCTTTCGCCGGGTGGACGCGACCTTTCACCCGTCGGGAGGGGCCCTGGCGCTCGAAGTGCTGGGCCATGTTCGCGCCCTCGAGCCCCCGCCGGCCGCCCTCGAAGTGACCGACCGCACGAAGCTGCTGCGGCAGATGGCCCGTGTCTACCAGGAGATGCGCGCTGCCTTCCACCGCTACAAGGTCGAGGCGGTAAACCCCCAGGCAGTGGACCGCATCCGCACGCTCTGGGGCGAGGCGAGCCGAGCGTTGGGCGAGGCCGCCCATCCCCCGGCAGAGCTCCTCGTTCAGAGCGTCGAGGCCTACCGCCGGCAGGCCGGAGCCATGGGCATCGCGGTTCCGCCGTTGGAGCTTCCGTCCCTGGACCCGTCGATCGGTCGGACCGCGATCCCCTTGTTTTCCGCCGTCACCTACGCCCCCGGCGGGTTCGCCACCGACCGGGTCCTCTCCTTCGCCGGGCAGTGGACGCGCAAGCTCGCCGCGGGATGGGCCAAGCGCCTGTTGGGGAAGAAGGAGCGAACGACGTTCGCCCGGTCGATCCTCTCCGATGGGGCGGAGGCCGTGAGGGAGCTCCTGGCCGAGGAGGCACGTTCGAACCTCCTCCAGTACAACGAGCAAGTGAAGTACCAGGTCCTGGGCAAGAGCCTCGACGCCCTGGCCGCGGCGTGGGGCCAGGGCTACCGGGAGACCGTCGAGGCCCTGGTGGTGGACCTGGATGGGCTGTTGCGCCTGCTGGGTCGCGCCGGCTCGGAAAGGGAGGAGCTCGTGCCGCGCCTGCGGGAGGTCCTCACTGCCTTGGAACCCCTGCAGCCTTGACGGGTGGAAGACCGGGTTTCCCCGGGAGTCCGCCCCGACACCCCGGGGGAGAAGAAGAGGGGCCGATCGTGGCGACGGTATCCCGGGAGGGGGCTTCGACCCCAGTGGGGGCTGGAGCTGCGCGATATCCCGGCCTTTCGGCCCATTGGCGCGAGCGCTTCGGCGCGCCGGTGCACCGGGTGGGGCTGGACGCCGGGCTCTCGTGCCCCAATCGCGACGGACGCC
>CAZYJP010000186.1:0-5288 GCA_964647795.1 uncultured Thermodesulfobacteriota bacterium | reverse complement strand
GGATGCGCTTTCACACCCAGACGGCCGGTGTGAGCCTAACCGCCCAGCAGCCGCTGAACAACATCGTCCGCACGGCGTTCGAGGGACTCTCTGCGGTCCTCGGCGGCACCCAGAGCCTGCACACCAACTCCTTCGACGAAGCCGAGGCGCTTCCCACGGAGGAGGCGGTGACCGTGGCCCTCCGCACCCAGCAGATCATCGCGTACGAGACCGGGGTGGCCAACACGGCAGACCCCCTGGCGGGATCCTACTTCGTCGAGGCACTGACCGACCGGATGGAGAAGGCCGCCGAAGAGTACATCCGAAAGATCGACGAGCTCGGGGGCATGGTGGCCGCGGTGGAGGCAGGGTACCCCCAGAACGAGATCATTCGTGCGTCCATGGACTTCCAGAAGGCCGTCGAGGCAGGGGACAAGGTCATCGTGGGCGTCAACAAGTTCGCCATGCAAGAGGGCAAGACCATCCCGCTCCTCAAGATCGACGACAGCGCGGAGAAGGCCCAGTTGGAGCGGATCGCCGAGACGAAGAGGAACCGGGACAACGCGGCGGTGGAACAGTGCCTGGGGCGGGTCCGCGAGGCGGCGCGGGGCGGCGAGAACCTCATGTACCCCATCGTGGAGGCGGTGAAGGAGTACGCCCTCCTCGGGGAGGTCTGCGGCGCCATCGTGGACGTGTTCGGCGCCTACCAGGATCCGGCGGTGTTCTAGGGACGCCGCGGGAACCCCCGTAAGGGCGGCGCATGCCTCGCCCCTACGCCTCAGCTCGAAGGATACACCGACCATGAAGAGAGTCCGCGTTCTCATTGCGAAGCCCGGTCTCGACGGGCACGACCGGGGGGCCAAGGTCGTGGCCAAGCACCTCCAGGAGAGCGGCTACGAGGTGGTCTACACAGGCCTGCACCAGAGCCCGGAGCAGATCGTCGCCGCAGCCCTCCAGGAGGCCGTGGACGTGATCGGCATCTCCATCCTGTCGGGCTCCCACAACTACGTGTTCCCCGCGGTCATGCAGATGCTCCGGGAGAAGGGGATGGGTGACGTCCTGGTCTTCGGGGGCGGCACGATCCCGGAGGACGACATCCCGCAGCTCCAGGCCGTCGGCGTGGCAGCCCTGTTTCGGCCGGGGACCCCCTTGCAGCAGATCACGGATTTTCTGAAGGCGAACGTGGGGTAGCCGCGCCGGGAGAGGGATAACCATGCGGTACGTCGAAGACGCCCTGAAGGGAAGCCAGCTTGCCGGAGCCCGGCTCATCCGGTTGCTGGAGGAGGGCGACCCGGAGGGGATCCAGGCCCTGAAGGTTCTCTACCCCCACACGGGAAGGGCCTTCGTCCTGGGAATCACGGGACCGCCCGGCGCCGGCAAGTCGACCCTGGTGGACCGCATCATCGGCGAGTTTCGCAGCCGCGGGAAGACTGTGGGGGTGGTCGCCGTGGACCCGTCGAGCCCGTTCTCCGGGGGGGCGATCCTCGGGGACCGCGTGCGCATGCAGCGCCATGCCACCGACGAAGGAGTGTTCGTGCGCTCGATGGCCACCCGGGGGCACCTGGGGGGACTGAGCCGGGCCACCGGCGAGGCGGTCTTGGTGCTGGACGCCATGGGTTACGAGGTGATCCTGGTGGAGACCGTCGGCGTGGGGCAAGACGAGGTGGAGGTGGTGGACCTGGCCCACTCGACCGCGGTGGTGAGTCTGCCCGGCCTGGGTGACGACATCCAGGCCATGAAGGCGGGTATCCTGGAGATCGGCGATCTCTTCATCGTCAACAAGGCCGACAAGCCCGGGGCCGACGAGGTGGTCAAGCAGCTGACCGTCATGCTCGAGATGCGCCACACGCCGCCGGAAGACTGGCATCCCCGGGTGCTGCGCACGGTGGCGGTGAAGGGAGAGGGAATCCCCGAAGTCGTTGACGGGTTTCTCGCCCACCAGCGGCACCTCCTGGACTCGGGGGAGCTCGCCGAGCGCAAGACCTTTCGAGAGCTCCACTTCTTCCGGCAGCTCGTGAAGGAACTGGCCGCCGAGAAGCTCTTCACGTGCGCCCAGGGCAGTCCGGACTACGCTGTTCTTCTGGAGGACCTGCAGTCCCGCCGGACAGACCCGTACTCTGCCGCGGAGAGGCTTGTGTCTTCGCTCCAGTGCAGCTTCTGAAGAGGGCGAAGACCCCGGCTACGGCTCTTTCCCCGCCCGGCGGAAACCCTCGAGCTCGACCTGTGGGACGTGGGACGGAGAAACCTCTTGCGGCAGGCTGTAGGTTTCCCCGGAGGCGCAGCAGGGGGGCGATGACCGGGCCCGTTCAGTGGAAGACGGCTCCCAGGGGTGCGTCTGGGTCGCCTTCCTCCGTGCGGTTCACCGCCAGCACGATTGCCTCCGCGAGGCTCTCCTTGGCAGCCTCCAACGTGGGACCCCTCCCCGTTGCCCCGGGAATCTCCACGCAATACGCCACAAACCAGCCCCGGTCCTTCTCCACGATGGCCGTATATTCTGTCTTCATGGGCAAAGCCCCCGGTTCGAGCTCCTGTGCGTACGCGGCTAAGGTGACTCTTGTGCCCGGCGTTGTCAAAGGCGGCCTGCGGTCCCGCGCACCTCCGGTCCGGTCCGGTTCGTGGTTGCCGGTGGTTGCCGGGAGTGCGGCCGTGTCGGAGCGACAGCCCGCACTCCCGCGCCCCCAGACAGCGGTCCAGACCGGGTGGGCTACGGGCGTTGACCCGGGAACCCGGGCGGCGTAGAAGGGTGCCAACGACCGTTCGATCACGGGGTACCGTCCGCGGAACCCCCAGTCTGGGAGGAGCTCGTGGCGCGAACTGGTGACAAGGCGTTCGTGGTCGCCGAGGTGCTGGACAAACTCGAGCGAACGACCCGAGAGATCGGCAAGAGCCTGGATTCCATGAGGGGAACCGTGGACTATGACCGCCTGGGGCGCGCTCGGGAGACCCTGGGGGCGATCCTGGCGGAGCTTGACGCCCTGATCGCGGCGAGATCCTGACCCCGGACGCCCGGACCGCCATCGGTGCCGGACCGACCGAGACCCGAGTCTCACCCACGGTGGACGCCATGGTGTCCAGCGGGCTGCTGAAAAACCCAGGGACGGGGTTTTCCGCACCCTGCTAGGGCGTGGAAACCAGGCGCCGGATGGCATCTCGGAAGAGGACTTCGATCTTGTTGGGCGGGATGACCTTGCGCACCAGGCCCAGGCCGAAGGTCTGATGGTCCAGCAAGGCCCCTGCCTTCAGCCGGACACCGAAGGCATTGTAGAGCACGGCATCCTTTGGGTTCTTCGCTCCCACGCGAGCTTCCCAGTCCTGCTCGAGGGCAGCAGAGGCTGCGGAGCGGCGGGCCTTCCCTGCCTCCTTCTCGACCGTTCTCCGCGGGGAGGGGGCCTCCGCCCCGCAGGGGCGGTAGTTGTGAACCCCGTCGCACACCGTGCACGCGACCCGTGCCGCGGCGTCCTCCACGACGGATACGACCAGGTGGCGCGTCTGCCTCCGACACTTGGTGCACTTGGATTGGATGGAATCTCCCACGGACGGGGCGCTTCCGGTCATGCGGTTCTCCTTGGGGGGCTCGTGTGGATGGGGACGGTTCTGGTGTGAAAAAAAGCGGGTCCCGTCCGGGACCCGCTTTTCTCGTCACGGGGGCGCCTGGTTAGGCGGCGCGGACGTTGGACGCCTGGGCGCCCTTCGGGCCCTGGGTCACCTCGAACTCCACCGCCTGACCCTCGGTCAGGGTCTTGAAACCCTGCCCCTGGATGGCGCTGAAGTGCACGAAGACGTCGGGGCCGCCATTGTCCTGCGTGATGAACCCGAACCCCTTCTGGTCGTTGAACCACTTCACGGTTCCTTTTGCCATGGTGCGTACCTCCTTTCCTCTGAGACTCTGGGCTTTCGACCCATGTGAAGCACTTGCGATGGTTCGAAGCGCCCAGAGAGGAGGAGCTCCGCCCTGGATCTTTCTTGTTCCATCGGAGTGGCTTGTCGCAACCCGAGAAGCTCCACCAAGAAAGGGAGCCAGCCTACCCGAGGCCGCTCCCTTTCGAAGTCCGCAACTCGGTACCTGCCGTCCGGAGGCGGCCGAGATCTTCTCCCGACCACGCTCCAGACAGAGAAAACTTTACGCCTTCCACCGCCCGGGAGTCAACCAGATTCTTCCGGCAGATTCTGCTGGCGGTTCGGGGCACCCCTCACGGGGAGCTTCCGGGGAGTGGGGAGCCCCCTGCCGGGGGCAGTCCCGGGCAGCCGGCGGGAGGCCTCGTGGTGACGGTGCAGAAGCGTTCTCGATTTTCCGGGGTACTTGTCTGTAGAATTCGGGCTGCGTTGTCTCCCCGACCTTGTGGGGGAGGGGGCATCGCGTGCCGTGGAGCGGTTCCTGGGGGGGCTCGAGGCCCTGATGCGCATTCGCCCCTGGCGCAAGTGGGGGCTGGCGACCAAGCTCTTCGTCAGCTTCCTGTTCCTCTCGATGCTCCCGATCGGAGTGATGTCGACGCTCTCTTTCCGCCACCTCGCCACCATCCAAGAGGTCTCCATCGACGAGACGCGCGCGGTGCTTCTCTCCGGACAGCTCAACCGGCTGCGGGAGCGGTTGGGCCAGGAGGCGGAGCGGCTGGCCGCTGTCTTTGCGGGCATCCAGGACGAGGTCCACGCGCTGGCGTTTTTCGCGGGAGCCGTGCTGTCGGAGCCCGGCTCCTTCGGGTTCCGCAATGGGAGCCGTTACCGTGCCGGGGCCGGCGGCAGTTACGGCAATCCGGCGGACGACGGCAACTCGGTGCTCTTCGTCCCCCGCTTCCGACCCGAGCTGGAGGGGCTGGTGGACGCCACCGAGTCCCTCGACCTGGTGCTGAGGCCGCTGGCCGAGCGCGAGGCCCGGATGGTGCTGGCCTGGGTGATCTTCGAGGACGGCCTGACGCGAGCCTTTCCCTGGCGGGACTTCGGGGAGATGCCGCGGGACAAGGACTACACGACCTGGCCGTTCTACTACCTGGCGGGCCCGGAGCACAATCCGGGGCGGGGTGAGGTGTTCACCGACCCCTACATCGATCCCCTGACGGGCGAGTGGATGATCTCCTGCCTCTCCCCGGTGTACGTCGGCGGGCGGCACCGGGCCACGGCAGGAATCGACATCACGATCCAGAAGCTGCTCACCGAGATCCGGGAGATCCGCCTCTCCGGGGGGTCGAGCTCGCTGCTGCTCTCGGGCAACGGGATCATCGCCGCCTCGGAAAACCTTCCCCTGGAGGCGCTGGGCCTGGACGCCGCCGCGCCCCTCCAGGGCCAGAAGCCGTTCCGGCCCCCCCTGCTCGCGA
>CAZYJP010000185.1:0-5294 GCA_964647795.1 uncultured Thermodesulfobacteriota bacterium | reverse complement strand
CACGGGATCGGAGTGCCATCCACAGCCCTCGAGAAGGAAAGGAGATGCCATGTCGGAACACCAGCTGGACCAGGACGCCATGATGAGGGCCTGGACGGAGGCCGGAGCGCTCGGCGAGAACCATCGGTACCTGGAGCGGTTCGAAGGGACCTGGGACTGTGCCTTCAAGTTCTGGTTTCAGGGCCCGGGCGCGCCCCCGGTGGAGTCCGGGGGCACAGCGGTGAACCGCTGGCTCTTCCCGGGCCGCTGGCAGGCGATGGAGATGACGGGGGAGATGGGCGGCCAGCCCTACAGTGGGTTCGGCATCACCGGCTACGACAACCTGAAGAGGAAGTTCGTGGGCTTCTGGGTGGACAACATGGGAACGAGCATGGCGGTCATGGAGGGAAACCTCACCCCGGACGGGAAGACCCTGATCCTCTTCGGCGCCATGAACGACGCGCCCAGCGGCGAGCACGACAAGATGCAGAAGTACGTCACCCGCTGGCTCGACGACGACCGCCACGTCTTCGAGATTTGGGACCTCACCGCGGGAGAATCGGGCGCTAGGATGCTGGAGATCACCTATACCCGCAGGCGGTGATCGGACCGCCTGGCCCGGTACGGCGCCCGGTGCCGCCCACCCGGGCGCGAGGAGGCCGGGCGGCTGGATAGACCCGTCCCGCCGGGGTGCCTCCAGGCGGCCGAGGAGTGGGGGCGACCCGCTGAGCTCCCGGAAGCCCCCCTTTTTCAAGCTCGGACCGCCGCCGAGGAGGAGGCCACCGTGCAGGTCGTGCAGAAGATCACCCCCTGTCTGTGGTTCGATGATCAGGCCGAGGAGGCGGCTGCCTTCTACACGGCGGTCTTCAAGGACGCCAGGATCGTGGCTGTGAGCCGCTACGGAGAAGCAGGGCATGCGATCCACGGGAAACCTGCCGGATCGGTCATGACGGTCGAATTCGAGCTTTGCGGGCAGGCGTTCACCGCACTCAACGGCGGCCCGGAGTTTCGGTTCAACGAGGCCGTCTCGTTCCAGGTCGACTGCGAGACGCAGGAAGAGGTGGACTACTACTGGCAGAAACTCTCTGCCGGGGGGGACGAGACGGCCCAGCAGTGCGGCTGGCTCAAGGACCGGTACGGCGTCTCGTGGCAGGTGAATCCCACGGCCGTGGCGGAGTTGATCGGCGACCCCGACTCGGAAGCCTCCCAGCGGGCCATGGAGGCGCTGCTTCGCATGAAGAAGATCGACATCGCCGAGCTCCGGCGCGCGTATGCCGGGTAGGAGAAGGCCTGGCTCCGTTCCCGGAGGGTGCGCGATGAAACGGGTTGAATGGGTGCTGGCGGTCGTCGTGCTGGCAGGGCTGCCCGGCACCTCCTGGGCGCTCAACTGCGGGGGGAGGACCGTCAGCCCGGGGGATCGCAAGGTCGAGGTGCTGGGAAGGTGCGGCGAGCCCTCCTGGAGGGAGGAGCGCCTGGTCGAGACCGCGGAGAGGGACTTTCTCGACACCCCGGACCGGACTCTCCTGGACGAGCGCCGGGTGGTCTCGACCGTGGAGGAGTGGGTCTACAACTTCGGCCCCTCCCGCCTCCTGTACTTCCTCACCTTCCAGGACGGGAGGCTCGCCGACATCCGAACCGGAGGCTACGGCTACTCCGAGGTGCCCGTTCCGGAGCCCGGCACCGCGTGCTGGGCGGAGAGCTTCGCCAGGGGGAGGAGCAAACCGGAGGTCCTCCGGTACTGCGGGCAGCCGACCACCGTGGACGTGCGCTACGAGGAGCGGGCGCGAACCGTCGCGGACAGGGCCCGGAGGCGCGTCGTGGAACGCAGGGTCACCGTCGCGGTGGAGGAGTGGACGTACAATTTCGGACCCAGTCGGCTCGTGTACGTGTTCACCCTGGAAAACGGCAGGGTCGTGGAGGTGAAGACCGCCGGGTACGGGTTCTGAGTCGGTGGCCGACGGCATGGGCACGGCTGATTCCGGCGGCCCCCCCAACGGCTCTCCCGCGCCGGGAAAGCGCCGGCTTCGCCGCTTCATCCGCTTCGGGAGGGCGGGGGATGTCCGGAGGGGGCGCGGATTCCAACGGTACGTGGGGTGGGAAGGGGGGTTCCGGAAGTTCCCTGGCGCTCCTTGCGTAGACCCGGTCTGCTGGTACCTTCTCACCGTGACCGGGGCCGGCCCGGCGACCGAGGGCGCGACCGGGAGAGATGCCCCGGGGAAAGGAGCGACGCCGTGTCTTCTCCCCTGCAGCGAGAGCCAGCCTACCTTCTGGACTACCCGCTGATCGAGGCGCTTCTCGGGCGGCGCTCCCGGCGATTCTTCCTCGGGGCGGAGATCCCCGACGGGGTCTTCGCGTACCGGTCGAAGCACGCGCCGGTGCCCTTGTCCGAGACGGAGAAGATGCTCCTGGTTGCCGCGTGCGGGGGAAACACCTCGTGGCACCACATGATCTACCGGGGGGAGACGTACGTGCCCCATCTCTCCAACTACGCCGGGGCCGCCGGGGGGCGGGTGTTTCCGTCGGCCGCCGGGTTTCACACCTCGACGACCTTCTTCACCGACGACGAGGGCCTCTACGTGCTCGAGATGAGGGACGCCCCCGCGTTTCAGGATCGCGACCCATCGGGGGGGCTCGATCTCGACGCGTTTGCCGCCAACGTCCGGAAGCGCGTGCGCAAGCTCCACGACGGCAGGCTGCGGCTGCCCCCCGAGATGCCGATCACGGAGCCCCACAACACCTGGGTGTTCAACCATCCGTCCACGTTCCTCATCATCCCCGTGGGGGACCTCTCCCAGCACGTGCTCCTCAACATCCTCTACATGCTCCAGAACGGTCTGGTCCTCTATGACGACGTGAACCGCCGGGCCATCCCCGGCATCGAGGACTACCGGGACCTGGTGGACGTGGGGAACGTGTGGCCGCTCACGTTCGTGGAGCAGTGGTCGCTCTCGGAGCTGACCGTGGAGCTGGGGACGAGCTGCTTCGCAGGCACCCTCATGCTCCAGGCCATGGGGCTCGGCGGGTGGATGTTCAACGGCGTGGACGCCTTCGCCACCCTCGGGGCCAGCGGGCGGGCCGACGCCCCGGGGCTGGGTTTCCGTTTCGACACCGATCCTCGCTGGCCCTACCCCAACCCCACGGGGCTCGAGGGCGTCATGGAGGGCCACTGCCCCCCACACCACGCGGACATGCGGGCGGCAGTGGAGGCGGTCTGCAAGCGGAAGTTCGGCCCTGGCGGGCCGTTCCACCCCGACACGCCGGGGCCCTGGAAGGACTCGCGGACGGTGCGCTCCACGGCCCGGGTCCACAGCGAGCGCTTCCGGGAATGCGCGGCCCTGCAGTGCCAATACGTCTACGACACCTTCGGGAAGTTCCCCGGCACGGTGCCGTCCATGTTCCTCATCATGTACCTCCAGGCCCACCACCTGGACCTGGACTTCTACGACGCGTTCTACAAACCGGGCGCCTATCTGGCGACCCACCGGGACCACATGCGGAACTGGCACCCCTGACGGGGGCGGGTCGAGGCGGTCTCCCGAGGCAGCAGGCCCTCCGGGGTCTTCTTTTCCGGTTCATCCGGGAAATGACCGGGTCCTTCTGTCCGGAGGCGTCCGGGTGGGCCCGCCCACTCCGGCAGACGACGCCGGACAGTATGAAGCGTTCCACCCATTAAGCCCTCTGGAATCTCTGGCTGAAACGCAGTTCCCCGACGGGCTGCTGGGTCGAACGACCGTCCGCCTCCGTGCTCGGACACACCCGGCCGTTTATCGGATGAGCCTCTTTTCCCGGCCCCTCGGGGCCTCGAGGGCCTCGGCCCGTGTTCCGGCTGTGTTCCGGCCTTGCGGGGGAGCCCGTGCCTGGGGTCCAATGGGGCGTCCCGCCGGCCTCTGCCCGCCCCGGAGGAGACCATGCCCGATACCTATCTCGTCCAGTGCGGCAGTTGCGGTTCCCGAAACCGGATCCCCCAGGAACGGACCGCCCAGAGGGGCAGGTGCGGCAAGTGCGGCGCCCCCCTCATCCCCTCCCACGCCGTCCCGATCCCGGTGACCGATGCCGCGTGGGACCGGGAGGTCCTCGCGTCCCGGGTGCCGGCCGTGGTGGAGGTCTGGAGTCCCCACTGCGGTGTGTGCTCCCAGTACGAGGTGAGCGTGCGCCAGATGGCGGCCTCCCTCTTCGGGGTGGCCCGGGTGCTCCAGCTCAACGCCGACGAGAATCCGGTCACGGCCCGGCGCTACGACATCCGGGGCGTTCCCACGGTGCTCCTCTTCCGGGAGGGCCGCCACGCGGCCACGCTGCTGGGCCCCCAGGGGGAGCGGGGCATCCGGGAGAAGCTCGGGCTGTGAGGCCCCGTGCCGGCCCCGAGGCCGTGTCGGAGATCGCCTCACAAGCCTTCCCAACCGGGGGGAAGTCCAGGGAGGGGGCGACGCGCACGCTGGAGTGGTCCGGATGGCGCAGGGAGAAGCGGATTGCTATGCTTCCCCCCATGGACCTGGAAGCCGTCATCTACACCATTGGAATCGCTGCTGTCGCAGTCAATGCGTCGTCAGGCGTGCTCGAGGCCGGGAGGAGGTCGTTCGATCTGTTCGGAATGGTGGTGGTCGCACTGGCGGCGGCGCTGGGCGGCGGATCGCTGAGGGATGTGCTGCTCGACCGCATGGTGTTCTGGATTGCCGACCAGACCTATCTGATTGCAGCGATCGCAGCCGGGGTCGCGACCTTCGCGCTGGTGCGTCTGGTAAGGTTGCCCGCCAAACTGTTCCTTCTGCCGGATGCGCTGGGGCTGGCGCTGTTCACCGTCAGCGGCACGCAGGCAGCCTTGTCGGTGGGCGCGCCGTGGCTGGTGGCGACCCTGATGGGAGTGGTCACCGGCGCGTTTGGCGGGATTCTGCGCGACATGCTGTGCAACGAGGTGCCGCTGGTATTCACCGGCGAGCTGTATGCCACCGCCTCGTGGGCCGGCGCCCTGCTGCTGGTTGCCCTCATCTCGGCCGGCATACCCACGGGCTGGTCGGCGATCGCCGCGGGATCGCTGGTCCTGGTCATGCGGCTGGGCGCGATCGCGTTCCATTGGCGACTGCCGGTCTTCACGGCGCGAAACTGAGGAAGATCGGCCCCCAAGCGGGCAGGCCGGGGGAGCAGCCTTGCCACACGAGGAGGCCGAAGCGTTGGGAGCTTCGGAGCGCTCCCGAGACGGGCACCGTTCCGGTCGAAAAGACAGAGGACCTACGAGGTAACCCCCGTAAGTCCTTTATTTTCTTTGGTGAGCCGTGGAGGAATCGAACCTCCAACCTACTGATTAAGAGTCAGTTGCTCTG
>CAZYJP010000184.1:0-5373 GCA_964647795.1 uncultured Thermodesulfobacteriota bacterium | reverse complement strand
GTCAACAAGATGGACCGCGTGGGCGCCGACTTCGAGGCCAGCGTCGAGAGCCTGAGGAAGCGCCTCCGGGCCCGCCCGTTGCCCCTGGTCCTGCCCGTGGGGGCCGAGTCCGCCTTTCGCGCCTGCGTCGACCTCCTGAGCGGCGAGACCGTGGAGTGGGAAGAGACCGACCTGGGAGCCCATCCCGTGCGGCGGGCGCCTCGGGGCGAGGAGAAGGACATCCTGGCCCACGGTCGCGAGGGACTCGTCGAGACTCTCGGAAACCTCGACGACGCAGTGGCCGAGGCCTACCTGGAGGGGCGCTGGCCCGGGGAGGAGGCACTGCGCCCCGTGATTCGGCGCCTCACTCTGGAGAACCGCGTCGTCCCGGTCTTCTCCGGTGCCGCGCTGAGAAACAAGGGGGTGCAACTCCTCCTCGACGCGGTGGTGGCGTACCTCCCCAGCCCGATGGATGTGCCCCCTGTCAAGGGAATCCACCCCGAGACCGGAGCCGAGGAGGTGCGGCCGGCCGACGTGGAGGCGCCCTTCTCCGCGTTGGCCTTCAAGATCCAGCAGGAGCAGGGCCGGGTCCTCACCTACGTTCGCGTGTACTCCGGGGAGTACAAGGGGGGGCGGCTGTACAACGCCACCCGTCGGCGGCTGGAGAAACCCGCCGCGGTCTTGAGGGTCCACGCGGACAAGAAGGAGCGGGTCGAGGAGGCCCTGGCCGGCGACATCCTGGCGGTGACGGGGCTCAAGTGGACGATCACGGGCGACACCCTCTGCGGCCAAGAGCACCCGCTTCTCCTCGAGACCATCGCGTTTGCCGAGCCGGTCATCAGCGTCGCGATCGAACCCGAGAAGAGTCAAGACGAGGAGAAACTCCTCGACGTGCTCCAGCGCCTGGCCGTGGAGGACCCTTCCTTCCACCACGAGGTCAACGAGGAGACCGGGCAGACTCTCATCTCCGGCATGGGCGAGCTTCACCTCGAGGTGCTGGTCCGGCGTATGGCCGACGACTTCAACCTCCACGTACAGGTGGGGAAACCCCAGGTCGTCTACAAGGAAACGCTGGAAGGCCGTGGGGCGGGTCGGGCGGTCTTCGACCGCACTCTCGGGGAGAAGCGCCACCG
Source organism: uncultured Thermodesulfobacteriota bacterium (assembly GCA_964647795.1). Classification (GTDB taxonomy): domain Bacteria; phylum Desulfobacterota; class Deferrisomatia; order Deferrisomatales; family JACRMM01; genus JBFLZB01. Next base: position 4,261 of record CAZYJP010000184.1, on the reverse strand, counting down.
GGCGGCCGTGGCCGTGAACGTTCAGGGTGTGGCTCGGGGCGACGGCAACCGCGTGGAGCTCGAGGCCGACACCTCGACCCTGCCCCCCATCCTGGTGGAGGCCGCGCGGGGGGGTATCCGGGAGGCGCTTCTCAGCGGCGTCCTGGCGGGCCACGCGGTAGAGGACGTGAGGGTCCATGTCACCGAGCTCACCGTGGAACAGGACAGCGGCAGCGAGATGGCGGTCAAGGTCGCGGTGAACCAGGCCTTTCGCGAGGCGTGCCAGGGGGCCCGGCCCGTGCTCCTGGAACCCTTCATGCAGGTGGACGTGGTGACCCTGGAGGATCACGTCGTTGAGTTCATCGGCGACCTCAATGCCCGCCGGGGCGAGATCCGAGGCATGAACGCGGGCCGAGGCACCACCGAGATCGAGGCGCTGGTGCCGCTGCGCCGCATGTTCGGCTACTCCACGGACCTGCGCTCCCTCACCCAGGGCCGGGCCACTTTCACGATGACCTTCAGTCGGTACGACCGCTCCCAGGGGTGAGCCCGCGCCTGCCCCCGCAGCGCGCTTCTCGCCGCCCTTCGGAAGACCCCACCGAAGAACCGCCCGAGGGCCCGGCACATCGGGCGAACCGCTCCCGGGCGAGCCCTCGGGGCCCACTTCCTCGGCGGCTCGCCCTCTACTCGGGAAGCTTCACCACCGTTCGGCCTCGATTCCTCTTCTGAAGGACGAGCTCCACGCACTCGTCCAGGCCTTCCAGGGGGGTCTCGGCGGTGATCCGATCGAGCCAGGGGATCTTCCAGTCGCCGGCGATCCGTTCCCAAACCGCCCGCCGCAGCGGCATGGGGCAGTTCTGGGAATCGATGCCCACGAGGGTCACCCCTCGCAGGATGAAAGGGTAGACGTTGAGGGGGAGCTCGTGGGAGGCGATGTTGCCGCAGCAGGTGACCCGCCCCCACGAGTCCGTCGATTTGATCGTCGTGGCGAGAATCTCGCCGCCCACGGTGTCGACGGCCCCGGCCCAGCGGGCACTGAGGAGGGGCTTCCCGCTCCGGTCCGTGGCCTCCTCGATGCCGATGACCTCCCGGGCGCCGAGGTCGCGGAGGTAGTCGCTCTCGTCGACCACGCCGTTGACCGCCGTCACCCGGTACCCGGATTTTGCCAGGATGGAGAGCGCCACGGAGCCCACCCCGCCCGTGGCGCCGGAGACCAGGACGTCCCCGTCCCCCGGGGCCAGGCCCTCCTGCAGGAGGCGGTGGACCGAGAGCGCCGCGGTGAAGCCCGCGGTCCCGTAGCTCATGCTCTCCCGCAGGGTCAGCCCCTCGGGCAGGGGCACCACCCAGTCCCCCGGGACCCGGATGTACTGGCCGTACCCGCCGGGTGTGTTCATCCCCAGGTCGTAGCTCGTCACGATCACTTCGTCCCCCTCCCGAAAGCGGGCGTCGGTGCTCTCCGCGACCCTTCCGGCGGCGTCGATGCCCGGGGTGTGGGGGTAGGTCCGGGTGACGCCCCGGTTCCCGGTGCACGAGAGGACGTCCTTGTAGTTGACCGAAGAGTAGGCGACCTTGACCAGCACGTCGCCCGGGGGCAGGTCCGCGATCTTCCGCTCCTGGATCGTGCGGACATAGGTCTTCTCGGCGGTCTCCGAGACCACCAGGGCCTGGAACGTCTGCGGCTTCATCGGGTCTCCTTTCGCCGCCCCCACGGGGGCTCCCTTGTCTGCACGGTGCGTCATACCGCAAGGGCCGGCCTGCGCAAGTCCCTCCTGTTTTCGCCTCCCGCCCCGAGCCCCTGCCGAGCTCCACGCCCTTCCAGATGGTACCGGTCCCCCGCGTCCGAGGGAGGACGGGGACCTCCCTTCCGGCGCCCCGGGATCCCGCAGGGCTGCCTCGGCCCCAGCTTTTTCGCGAGGGCAGCCGCTCTGCCGGTGCGTCCGGCAGGAGCTCTGCCAGAGCCGCCCGCCGTATCGACCGGGCCGCCGGGGAGACTCTCCCTGGTCCACCGCCTCGTGACCTGTTACCCTCCCCGGCGAACCGCCCCTCCTGGGGCCGGTTTCTCGGCTCGGGGCACCGCGGGTCACTCGGGAGGGACATCCATGGGGCAGCTCGGATTCATCGGTTTGGGCGTCATGGGGAAGCCCATGGCAGGCCACCTCGCGAGGGCAGGCAACGCGGTCCGCGTCTTCAACCGGACCGCGCTGCCCATGGGCGAGCTCTCGCAGCAGGGCTGCACCTCCTGCGGAAGCGCCCGGGAAGTGGCTGAGGGCTCGGAAATCGTCTTCCTGATGGTTCCGGACACCCCGGACGTCGAAGAAGTCCTTTTCGGCCCCGTCGGGGTGGCTGCCGGGATCCGGGAGGGGTCGGTCGTAGTCGACATGAGCACCATCTCGCCCACGGCGACGAGGCACTTTGCCGAGAAGCTCCTGGTGCAAGGCGTCGAGATGCTCGACGCGCCGGTTTCGGGCGGGCAGGTGGGTGCGGAAAACGCCTCTCTCTCCATCATGGTGGGCGGCAAAGCGGAGGTCTTCGAGCGGGTCAGGCCCTACTTCGAGATCCTGGGGAAGAAGGTCGGGCTCATCGGGAGCAACGGGGACGGCCAGGTCTGCAAGGCGGCGAACCAGATCGTCGTCGCCGTGACGCTCGAGGCGGTCGCCGAAGCGCTGGTCTTCGCGTCCAAGGCAGGCGCGGACGTGGCGAAGGTGAGGGAGGCACTCCTGGGGGGGTTCGCCGGGAGCCGGATCCTGGAGCTCCACGGGGAACGTATGATCACCAGGGCCTTCGACCCCGGTTTTCGGGTCCGGCTCCACCAGAAGGACCTGAACGTGGCCCTGCAGGCCGGCCGCGAGCTGGGTGTTGCCCTTCCGGCGACGGCCTGCGTGCTCCAGCTCTTCAACGCCGTGGCTGCGGGCGGCGGCGCCGACCTGGACCATTCCGCCTTGGTGAGAGCGCTCGAGAACCTGGCGAACCAGGCGATCGCGGAGGGTGACGTCCCTCGACCGGATCCGACCTTCGGGTTGCCGGCGGCTCCGATGGGCGCGCCCCTCGTGCACCCGCCTTCGTCCCCGTGTACACTGCGGTTCTCCGGCAACCCGGCGAGGGAGGAGTCGATGGCCAACTGCTGGCTGCTCAAGACCGAGCCTGCCGAATACGCGTACGACGACCTGGTCCGTGCAGGCCACGGCCTCTGGGACGGTGTGCGAAATTCCCAAGCCCAGAGGTACCTCCGAGCCATGGCGCCCGGTGACCAGGCGGTGGTGTACCACACGGGGCGGGAGAGGGCGGCCGTGGGGGTGGCCCAGATCGTGGGGGCGCCGAGGGCCGATCCCTCGGACCCGCGGCTCGCGGCGGTGGACCTCCGACCCGTCGCCCGATTGGGCAGGCCCGTGCCGCTGGCCGAGCTCAAGTCCGACCCGGAGTTCGAGGGGTCCCCCCTCCTGCGTCAGGGCCGGCTCTCGGTGACCCCCCTCACGGACGGGCAGTATCGGCGCCTCCGTGAGCTGGGGGGGTGTCCGGTCGGGAGGGGCGGGGCGTGAGCGAGGATTCCGTGCGAGTTCGCCGGGAGGGGGCGGAATTGCGGGTCGACCTTCCCACGGGGCTCCTGCAGCTGCCCGGGGGGAACCTCCCGGCACCCCTCCTCGACTGGATCGATTCCGGGCGCAGGGGCACCTACCGGGCACTCGCCGAGGGTTCCGGGGGGGCAGCCTTCTTCGCCCAGCACCTGCCTGTGCTCGTGACCCGGCGGGAGGGCTCGGCATTTCCCTTCAGCTGCGCCAACAAGGGGGTGGGATATCTTCCCAGGCCCGAGAGGCTCGAGGAGTTCTCGGCGCTGTACCGGTGCGCTGCCGAGGGAGCCGTGGGCCGCCCGGCCCGGGAGACTCTCGGGGAACGCCTCGCTGCCGCTGCCCGGTTCGGCTTCGACCGTGGTGCGGTGGACGACCGCTGCCTGGGGACCCTGGAGATCTTCGAGGGTTCCACCCTCGGGAACCTGCGTCGGTACCCCCTGGCGGCGCTCCTCTTCACCGGTCACGGTCCCCGGTACCTGAGCTACCAGGTGGACTGTGCGGTGGAGATCGTCGAGCCCGGGGACCCGCGATTCGAGTTCCTGCGGCTGGCCCGGTCCCTCTTCGAGTACGACGGGTTCCACGTGGCTCAGCCCCGGTTTCGGTACGCCTATGTGTTCTGGGTTTCCGAGGCCAGGGACAAGACGCCGCGCCGGGTGCGCGGCGGGCCGTGCGCCCCCCGGCCCAGGGAACCGCTCCTGAGGTCGGACCCGCGACTC
>CAZYJP010000183.1:0-5383 GCA_964647795.1 uncultured Thermodesulfobacteriota bacterium | reverse complement strand
GCCGGCGCACCTTCCGCCGCAAGCGGCGGTTGGCGGGGGAGTTCGCCGCACGCCTCGCCTCTCGCGACAGGGGTCCCGGGGGGATCCGCAAGCCCCCTCCCGGCCTCACCCCGACGGCCGCCGACACCCTGGCGGTGGCGATCCGCACGTCCCGAATCCTCCCCACCCGGGGCAACGCCCTCGCGGTCTTCGACAACCCCTCGGATCTCTATGCCGCCCTCGAAGAGGCCGTGATCGGAGCGAGTCGGCACATCCACTTCGAGTACTACATCTTCCAGCCCGACCGCACGGGGCAGCGCTTCCTGGAGCTCCTCACCCGCAAGGCCCGGGAGGGAGTCGAGGTGCGCCTGCTCCTGGACTCCGTGGGCTCCCGCCGTCTGGACACGGGGTTCACCTCGCCCCTGACCGCCGCGGGGGGCCAACTTGGGTGGTTCCTGCCCCTGGGAGCACTGCCGCCGCGGTTCGCCCTGCACCTCAGGAACCACCGCAAGCTCGCGGTGGTGGACGGGGCCGTGGCCTTTACCGGAGGGGTCAACATCGGCGACGAGTACCGCGGCCGGTGGGCCCGAAAGCCCACCTGGACCGACACCCACCTCCGGGTGGAGGGCCCCGCCGTGCAGCAACTGCAGGAGGTCTTCGCCGAGGACTGGTTCTTCGCCACCGGCGAGGAGCTCACCGACGACCGGTACTTCCCCCCCCAGGAGCTCCGGGGCGACGCCGTGGTCCACGTGGTGGCGAGCGGACCGGACGACCCCGCCCGGGCGGTCCACGCCACGCTCTTCCACGCGGTGGCCTCCGCCCGGCAGCGGGTGTGGATCGCCACGCCTTACTTCATCCCCGACGGAGCCATCATCTCGGCGCTGGCTTCATCCGCCATGCGGGGGGTCGACGTGCGCCTGCTCCTGCCCGAGCGCACCGACCACCCTCTGGCAGACCGGGCCGGAGAGAGCTTTCTCCCGGGCCTCCTGGAAGCCGGGGTCCGCGTGTTCCGCTACGAGGCGGGCATGCTCCACTCGAAGCTGGTGGCCGTGGACGGACAGTGGGGCACCCTGGGGTCCGCCAACATGGACATCCGCTCCTTCCGGTTCAACTTCGAGCTCAACCTGCTGATCCTCTCCCCCACCCTGACCCGCCGCCTGGAAGAGATCTTCGAACGGGACCTCGGGCACTCGAGCCGGTACACCCGGGCCCACGTGGACGCCGCCCCCCTGCACCGGCGGGTTACCACGGCGGCGTGCCGGCTGCTGGCGCCCTTGCTGTAGGACACCGCCCTGAAGACACTCGTGCCGGCTCCCATCACCCCGGCGGGGGCCGGGGTCCAGAAGCCCGGTGGTCCGGGATTCCGGCCTGCGCCCCAGCCTTCACCCGGCCCCTGCGGTCGTCGCCCTGGCCTCACGAACGACCCCGGCGACCCGATCCCGGTCGAGGGACTTCTTGGAAAGAAAACGGTCCGCACCGCACGCCCGGGCGGCCTCCTCGTAGGCCGGCTGGTCGTGGCTCGTGCACACCGCGACCGTCGTGGCCGGGGCCTCCTGCTTGATGCGCTTCACCAGGTCGAGGCCGTTGCCGTCCGGCAGGCCGATGTCCACGAACACCACGTCGGGCGCCTGCTCCCGAAACCGCGCGTGCCCCTCCTCCACGCCCTCGGCTTCGCAGAGCTTGGACCCGGGAAACCACTCGCACAGGATCGAACGCAGCACCGCGCGAAACACCGGGCTGTCTTCCACGATGAGCGCGTTCATGGCTCGGCCGCTCCCCTCCCCCCTGTCGGGACCTACGAGAGAGAGCCTACCACCGACCGCCGGCGGCCCCCAAGGCCCGCCCGACAGGCTCAGCCCGCCACAGCCCTCGGGCGGCAGCTCCGTCGCTTGGCACAACATGGGCGGCCCCCTTCCGGGGGCCGCCCATTCCCGACGTGCCGGCGGCGTGCTTCAGAGCTACCGCTGGAAGTACCCGTCCGACAGGGTCTTCATAAAGGCAAGGAGGCGATCGCCGTCGACCATGAAGTTGAAGAACTGCATGGCCGCGCGGTTCTGATCGACCTCCGGCGGCGGAAAGAGGGTCAGATTTGGCTCCATTCCCCCGTCCATACCGCCGCCACCCATTCCGCCTCCACCCATGCCTCCGCCGCCCATACCCCCGCCCATACCGCCGCCTCCCATTCCGCCACCCATGCCGCCTTCGTCCATCATGGCTCGCCAGGCATAGAAGTGGATGATCCCTTCCATTCCGTCGAGAGACTTGAAGAAGCCGTTGTGCCCGTAAGCCTTGACGAAGTCCTCCGAGGGCCGCAGGTCCACATTGCGCAGCGTGGGGGTCTTGAACTTCCCAAGCTCCGGCTCGTAGACCTCCGGCGGGTACCCGGCGCTCTTCAGGAAGCCGCCCAGGCCGTAGTCCACCCAGTCATCCCCGTCCGGGTTCCACTTCTTCGGCATGGCGTAGAAGGGGTTTTCCGGGTTCTTCGGCGTGCCGATGTTGTGGTAGCGATAGTCCGTAAAGAGGGGGTACCCGTCCGATCCCGACTCCAAGGTGTGGCAGCGGGCGCAGTCGGCCCGATCCTTGAACACGGCCAGGCCCTGCAGCTCGAGGTCGTCGAGGCCGAAGCCGCGGTAGTACTCCCAGCGGGCCGGAGTGTTTGCCGCGTTTCCGCCTCCTCCGCCGCCGCCCATCCCCATCGGGACGCCCATCGAGGTGAGGGCGTCGACGTCCGTCCTCTTGCCGGCGGTATTGTTCCGAAGGTTGTCGAGGAAGAGGTCGAACTTCGAGGTGAAGGGATTCACCTCGGCGCTTCGTTCATACGCCGCGATGGAGCGAGCGATGCGCTCGTAGGTGCCGTTCACGTCCTTGACGAAGTCCAGGGAGTCGGGCCCCCACACGTCCTCGAAGAGTCCCGCGTAGTCCGACTGGGCAACCCGGATGCACGTCTGACGGGCGCCGGGCACGGCCTGCTCCAGGGGATTCAGGAAGGGGCCCTGCGCCTGCTCGGCCAGGGGGTCGCCGAGGATCCACCCGGTAGCGCGGCCGTCCCAAAACATCCCGCCGACCCACGCCCCTTCCCCTTCGTCATAGTACAGCACCGGGCTGTCCCCCCCGTAGGCCGCCGACGGGGGCTTTCGGTTTCCGAACCGGCCCTCCAGGGCGCCCTCGATCACCGCGCCCCCCAGGTTCACCCAGGAGTCCGGGCCCGTGTACCCCACCGCCGGGTCGTGGCAGGTAACGCAGGCCTGGGTGCGGTTGGCCGAGAGGTCCACATCCATGAAGAGTGCTTCGCCCAGCTCTTCCAGCGGGGTCAGCCCCGCCCTCGCCGAGACTCCGTTGCCCAGCAGGAGCAGGGCACCCAACCCCGCGACCACGAGAGATCTTGTGCGTCCATACATGGCTCCACCTCCTCGGTTTCGGTCCGGCCCCGCCAAAAGGCCACAGTGGGGAATTATAAACAAAGTTGCGTTCTTCTCAATGGATGTTTCTACCCAATTTTGTGTGTTTCTCGTCCCTACACACGTCGGGGGAGGGATTGCTCCCTCCCCCGATTGACTCTGGAGCTTACGGTGTGGTCACGTTGACCGTATTCGACCACCCGGACTGGGACGTGGCGGTGAAGGCATGCACCCGGTAGTAGAAGGTGGTGCCGCGCGCCACCGTCTGGCTAAACGAGGTCACATTGCTATTCACTGTGGCGTTGACCACGCCCGACGTGAAGCCAACGTCGTAGGCCCGCTGGATCAGGAAGCCGGTCTCGTTCACCGAGTTGTCCGTCCAGGTCAGCGTGACCGTTGCGGAGTTCTTGTTCTTGGGCGCAGCAGTTCCCACCAGGTTCGTTGGGGCCGGAATACCGCTGGGCACCGTCGTCTCGCCATCGCGGGAACTGAGCGTGAGGGTAGGAAAGCCGCCGCCGGCAGGGATGTTGTTCAACGCGGGGTCCGAGTAGTCCCACACATCCCCAACCACGTTGATCGCGTACACCTGGTACTCGAAATCGCGGTTCGGATTACCGATTTGATCGGTGTAGGCCCGTAGGCCTGTGCCCGGCCCGACGCCCGTCTCGAAGTACTCGGCGACCCCCAACTCCGAGGATTGCAGCGTTACGAGTACAGTCCACGGCTCTGCAGAGCCGGCCGCTCGGCGCTCGATGACGAAGGCTGTTTCGTTCTTGGAGTTGTCCTCCCAAGACAACTCGTAGCGGCGTTGATTGCCGTTTCCGACCTTGTTGAAGACCAAATCTGTCGGTTCCGCGGGCGGCACTCCGACGACCTGCGCCCGCATCATGTCCATTTCCTCGTGGCTGAGGATATGGCAGTGGAGCACGTACTCCCAGCCGAAGTTCACGAAGTGGTTGACCACATCGATGGGCTCGCCGTCCGGGCTAAAGGCCAGGACCACCATGCCCCCGGCCTCACGCTGGGTGGTGTTCCCGCCCATCAGATACTCCCCTTCCGGCATGGAAGGGTCGAGCAGCCGGATGCTGTTGGGAAGGCCGCCCCAGTCTTCTGGGAGGTGCGGAATGATCGGCCGCAGCGCAACGATGGTGTCCTCGAGCGGGCTCACCCGCAGGGTATCCTTCCAGCCCAGCTCGTTGGCTTCGGGCTTCCGGATGATGCCGTCCCAGCCCACTCGGTTCAGCACTTGAATATCGTACAGGTGCCAGTGGATGGGGTGTGTATCCACCCCGTTATGGGTGATCTTCCAGATCTGCGTCCCGTCGTCCGCAGAGGCGATGGGCGTTGCCTCGACGCCGGAGGGCAGCTCCACGCCCTTGATGACCTCGCTCGGCGGGAAGGTGTAGGGGTACAGGATCATGTTCTGCAAGCCGGCCTGGGCGTTTGGCGTCTCTACCCCCAGGAAGCCGCTCATGCGCCCGTACTCGCTGTCGAAAGCCTCACCCATCTCGTCCTGGATCATCTTGGGCTTGAAGTTGATGGTGAGCCGCTCCGCCGCCACAGACGTGCGATACGGCGGGCCCGGGTCGTCTTCGAGATCGTCATCCACGAGCCGATCGAAGGTGATCGAGGTGTCGAAGATCTGTGCCAGCCCGGCAAACGGTCCGTTGGACTGGAACGTGGTTCCATAGGCGGAGTTGTAGGCGCCCTGACCGACGATGATCGGCTTCTGGCCCGTCTCGAAGACGCCCAATCCGCCCAGACTCTCGGCCTTGAAGGCGTTCGCGAGCGCGGTCACGTCGAAGGCCGACGCCGGTGTGCCCGCAGCCACCTTGATCTGCATGACGGTGCGGATGTTCGGCCCGTAGCCGGGCAGGGTGGACGACGTGCCGCCCGTATCCCGGTAATCGCCGTTGCCCGTGTAGTAGTCGTAGCGCGGGTCGCGGGCCGGGAAGGCCGCAGGGGCGTCGTTGTACAGAATCAACGTGTGCCCCGCGAACTGCGAA
>CAZYJP010000182.1:0-5383 GCA_964647795.1 uncultured Thermodesulfobacteriota bacterium | reverse complement strand
CGTCCCTCGCCACCCGCCACCCGTCACCCGTCACGCGTCACGCGTCACCCGTCACCCGTCACGCGTCCCTCGCCACCCGCCACCCGTCACCCGTCACGCGTCACGCGTCACCCGTCACTCGTCCCCTTCAAATGGGCTTGCCCTGTCGGAGGGGGAGGTGCAGCGTCACCGTGGTCCCCGCGCCGGGCTCGCTCGCGATGTCCACGTCTCCGCCGTGACGGATGACGATGCGGTGAACCATGGTGAGACCCATCCCCGCCCCGGTCATCTTGGAGGTGTAAAAAGGGTCGAAGACGTTGGCGAGCTCCGACTTCGCGATGCCGCAGCCGGTATCGGCGAACCGGGCCAGGACGCGGTCCCCCTCCCCGGACAGGGTGATGGACAACACCCCCCCGGGTTCCATGGCCTCCAGCGCGTTTTGGATCAGATTTCCGACTGCGAGGATCAGGTTGCCCCGGTCCCCCTGGATCGCGGGCAAGTCCGGGTCGATCGTCCGCACCACGCGGATCCCCCCCTCCTGGAAAAGCCTCTCCCTGTGCGCCAGTGCCTCTTCCACCACCCCGACCAGGTCCACGGACTCGTAAGGGGAGATCATCAGGGCCTTGAATCGGACGATCTCTTCCACCATCGTCTCCAGTCGCTCCACCTCCTTGATGATGTGCTCCGCGTACTCCCGCAGGGCGTCCCCTTCGGGGAGGCGGTCCCGGATCCGGCGCGCGAAGCCGCCGATCGTGACCATGGGGTTGCGGACCTCGTGCGCGACCCCCTCAGCCATCTGCCCCAGGGCGCCCAGCTTCTCCTCGGTCACCCGCTTGTCCTGGAGCGTGCGCAGGTGGAGCAGGCTCCGAACCCGCGCCATGAGCTCCTGGGGGTTGAAGGGCTTGGTGACGTAGTCGTCGGCGCCGGTGTCGAGGCCGCGGATCTTGTCGGGCACTTCCCGCTTGGCCGTGAGCATCACGACGGGGATGGCCCGAGTGGCCTCGTCGGTCTTGAGGCGCCGGCAGACCTCGAAGCCGTCGAGCTTGGGCATCATCACGTCCAGGATGATCAGGTCCGGGTGCTCCTGGGCCACCCGTCTCAGGGCTTCCTCGCCGTCGCCGGCCTCGCAGGTGCGGTACCCCGCGGCCACGAGGCGCTTGGACAGAAGCTCGACGTTGTCCGGGTTGTCGTCCACCACCAGGATCTTCGGATGGTTGTTCACGACGCCCCTTCCTGGAGAAACGCTTCCACCTGCTCCGGGAGCCTGCGCACGTCCACGGGCTTGGGGAGATACCCGTCACACCCGGCGGCCAGAGCCCTCTCCCTGTCCCCCACCATGGCATACGCGGTGAGGGCCACCACCGGCACCCCGCGCAGCTCCGGGTCTTCCTTGAGGCGTCGCGTGGCCTCGAAGCCATTCATGCCCACGAGGTTCAGATCCATGAGCACGAGGTCCGGCCGGTTCCGGCCCGCCACGTCCAGGGCCTCCTCACCGGTAGAGGCCTCGAGCACGCGGTACCCGCACCGGGAGAGCACCTTCACGACGAGGGCCCGGTTGTCCTCGTTGTCCTCCACCACCAAGACCGTTGCGCTCACGACCCACTCCCCGGGGAGAGGCGGCGGCGCGGGAGCCACACCGCGAACCGGCTCCCCTCTCCCTCCCGGCTCTCCACCTCGATGACGCCGCCGTGCAGCTCCACCAACCGCTTGGCAATGCTCAGCCCCAGACCGGTGCCTCCGTAGGTCCGAGTGACGGACCCGTCGAGCTGCTTGAAGGCCTCGAAGATCTCCGCGGTGCTACCCGCCGGGATACCGATGCCCGTGTCCTCCACGCTCACCTCGACGCCGTCCCGGCGGCGGTGGCGCTTCGGCCCCACAGTGACGGTCACCGAGCCCTGGTTGGTGAACTTGATAGCATTGTTGACCAGGTTGTTCAACACCTCGCGGCTCTTGTTGGGGTCCGCGGCGATCCGGAGGTTCCCCGGCCGGAGCACGGCCCGGCACGACACACCCTTGGCCTCCGCGAGGGACTGCTGGTCCTCGACCACCTCGGCGGCGAGCTGCCCCAGGTCAAAAGGATGGATCTCCAGCTCCAGCCGGCCGGCCTCGATCTTGGAGAGGTCGAGGATGTCGTTGATGAGGCGCAGCAGGTGCTGGGCGTTCTTCTCCACCCGCTCCAGGCTCTTTCGCTGGTCGTGGGTCACCGGACCGTCCACCTCGTCGAGCACCAGCTGCGTGTAACCCAGGATGGAGTTCATGGGGGTGCGCAGTTCGTGGCTCATGTTGGCGAGGAACTCACTCTTGAGGCGGTCGAGCTCCTGGAGATCGCGGTTGGCCGTCTCCAGCTCGCGCGTCCGCTCCCTCACCTTCTCCTCCAGGGTGCGGTTGAGCTCGCGCACTTCGGAGTAGAGGCGGGCGTTGGTGATGGCCAGGGCGAGCTCGCTCGACAGGGCCTCGAACGCCTCCACGAACTTCTCGGAGAAATAGCCCTTTCGGGTGTGGCTGGAGGCCACGAGCACCCCCAACAGTTGGTCCTCCTGCACGATGGGGGTCGCGATGATGCACTGTAGACCCGGCGCAGCCTGCACCTCCAATGGGACCCTTCCCCCCAACAGGCCCGCGTCGGAGAGGAAGACCGTCTTCCCCGCCAGGACTGCCTGCCCCACGTAGGAATGCGGGTTCGGGGCACCGCTCAGGGCCCCGTCGTACCCGGCCATGCAACCCCGAGCCACCCGCGGACGAAGCTCCCCCCCCTCGAGCAGGAACACCCCCTGGCACTCCAGGCGGAACTCCTTCGCGATGAGATCCAGCACCGACCCGATGGCCTCCCCCTCGTCCAGGGTCGCGGCCACTCGTTTGGAGGCCTCGAAGAGCACCGAGAGCTCCACGACCCTGCGTTGTAGCTCCTCCCGGCTCTCCTCCAGGGAAACGGACACGGCGCCGAAGACGTCGAAGATCTCCTCGAGGGTGGTGCCCTTGAGCGCCAGGTAGCGCTCCACCACCTCACTCGCTGCGGCAGGCCCCACCGCCCCGGCGAGGGTCCGCTCCACGAAACCCCGGAGCTCGAGCATGGTGTGATCGGAGACGAGGGCGTCCCCGCGGTACGGCCGTGCCCCGAAAAACGCCTGCAATCTCTCCTCTGCCCTTTGCTGCCCGATGAATTTGGCCAGGAGGCCCTCCAGCTCCCCCACGGAGGGCGCTCGGGCCAGGCGAAGGCCCGGGCGGCGCCCTTCGGGCCGTTCCAGGACGTCGACGAAACGCGGGATCTGCTCCGCCTCCCTCTCCGAGGGGTGGGTGAAGAGGCTCACCGCGATGAACGCCCCGGCATTGAAGAAGGTGGACCAGAAGAGCCCGTGGGACCAGAGGTCGAGCCCCTCGAGACCCAGGAAGGCGGTGGGGCGGAGAAGCCCGAGCCCCCAAGGCCCTTCCGTGAGGAACGTCGGCGAGAGCCAGCCAGCCTGGCCCAGGGCCGGGACCAGGAACAGGTAGATCCAGGAGGCAAACCCAAGAAGGAGGCCGGCCATGGCCCCCGGGGCGGTGGCGCTTCGCCAGTAGAGCCCTCCGATGACCGCCGGAGCGAACTGGGACACCGCCGCGAAACTCAGCAACCCGATGTTCACCAACATGAACTGCTCTCCCAGGAGGCGGTAGTACCCGTACCCGAGGAGGATGACTCCCGCGATGCCGGCCCGTTTGATGTGGATGAGATACGGGGCGAAATTCCGGGGCCAGCCGATCCGCAGGAGTACCGGCATGGCCAGGTTGTTGACGAACATGGTGGCGATCGTCACCGACGCCACCACCACCATGCCGGTGGCTGCCGAGAGCCCGCCCAGGAACGCCACGAGGGCCAGAAGTTGCGAGCCCTGGTGCAGGGGCAGCGTGAGCACGAAGGTATCCGCCGTGGCGGCGTCGCCGAAGACGAGGAGGCCGCCAAAGGCCAGCGGCGCCACGAACAGGTTGATCAGGAACAGATACAGGGGGAAGAGCCACATGGCCCCCCGGATGTGCTTCTCCGAACAGTTCTCCACGACCATGACGTGGAACTGGCGGGGAAGCAGCATCACGGACGCGATGGAGAGGTAGACGAGGGTGAACCAGGCCGCGAACGCTCCGGGCTCCCCGCGGCCGAAGGTGAGCAGACTGGCGTGCTCGGGGTGTGCGGAGATCCGACGAAGGATGTCCCCGAACCCATCGAAGATCCCCCAGGTCACGAAGGCTCCCACGATGAGGAGGGCGGCCAGCTTGACGACGCTCTCCAGGGCGATCACGGCGACCATTCCCTCGTGTCGCTCCGAGGGGTCGAGAGTGCGGGCTCCGTACATCCCGCCGAAGACAGCCAGAACCGCGGCGACGACGAAGGCGGTGTCCTGGTAGAAGGCGCTCGGCATCGGCACGGCCCGCGCGAGGACGGCCCCGGGGTGCTGGGTGAGAATCTCGAAGGTGCTGGATACGGCCTTCAGTTGGAGGCCGATGTAGGGGGCGTTGCCCAGGATGGCCATGGTCGTGACCAGGGCCCCGATCTTCCCGCTCTTCCCATAGCGAAAGGCGATGAAGTCGGAAAGGGAGGTCACGTTGTTGGCGCGGGCGATCAAGACCATCTTGCGCAGGAGCGCCCACCAGGAAAAGGCGATGAGGGTGGGGCCCAGGTACACGGCCAGAAACTCGAAGCCCGACACGGCGGCCCGGCCCACGCTGCCATAGAACGTCCAAGAGGTGCAGTAGACCGCTATGGAGAGGGCGTAGACCAGCGGGTTGGAGATGATGCTCAGCCCCCGGTCCTTCCGGCGCTCGGCCCAGTACGCAACCCCGAAGAGGAGGAGAAGGTACCCGAACGCGATCGCGACGACCCGTGCGGGCGTGAGGAGCATCTACTCCTCCTCGGGCGGGGCACGGCCCAGGGCCCACACGTAGAGCCCGATGACCGCGATGCTGGCGGCCCATCCCAGGAAGAAGTAGAGTACGAGGAGCGGGAAACCGAGGATCTGGGCCGGGCGGTTGAAGATCTGGAGAAAGGGGTAGTTGATCATCAAAGCGCCCAGGACGAAGGCGATCCACCACCACTGCCGAAGTTTCCCTCGACTCCACCCGCCCACGAACACCTCCTCACACCACGGTGAGCACCTGGGGGGAAGGGGTCAGGCGCTCGACGCCTTCGGCCCCCACCCAAAAGGTGTCCTCGATCCCCACCACCCCCCGGCCGGCGAAGACGAACTTGGGCTCCACTGCGAAGACCATCCCCTCCTCGAGGGGATGGTCGAAGCCCCGGGCGAGGAACGGGTACTCATCCACCTCGAGCCCGATGCCGTGACCCACGAAGCTGACCTTCTGCACCTGGCCCATGCAGTGTTCGGCGAAGGGGGTTCGGGCGGCGCCCTCCAGGGCCGCCTGGTAGAGCCGGGAC
>CAZYJP010000181.1:0-5402 GCA_964647795.1 uncultured Thermodesulfobacteriota bacterium | reverse complement strand
CCCGGGCCGGAACCCTCCTGGCGGCGGCCCGGGGCACCCTGACCCGGCTCCCCGAGTACCCGCCGGAGCGCGACGTCGCCGCAGAGGACGCCCGGGTCGGCGTCTTCGTGTGCCACTGCGGGTCCAACATCGGGGGCTACCTGGACGTCCCGGCCGTGGCCGACTACGCGCAAGCGCTCCCCGGGGTGGCCCATGCCGAGGCGAACCTCTACACGTGCTCCCAGGACACCGTGGCCCACATCACCGAGATCGTGAGGGAGCAGGGCCTCAATCGGGTCGTGGTCGCCTCGTGCAGCCCCCGTACCCACGAGCCCCTCTTCCAGGACGCCGTCCGCGCGGCCGGGCTCAACCCGGCCCTCTTCGAGATGGCCAACATCCGAAACCAGTGCTCGTGGGTGCACGCGGGGGCGTGGGACCGCGCCACCGAGAAGTCCATGGACCTGGTGCGGGCGGCCGTGGCACGGGCGGCGTGCCTCGCGCCGGTGCACTCCCTGGAGTTCCCGGTACGGAAGTCCGCCCTGGTGCTGGGCGGCGGCGCCGCAGGGATGACCGCGGCCCTCGAGCTCGCCGACCAGGGCTTCCCGGTGCACCTGGTGGAGAAAACGGGGTCTCTCGGGGGGAACCTGAACCGGGTGCGCTTCCTGGAAGACGGGAAGAGCCCGGCCGAGTGGCTCGGAAGCCTGGTCCGCCGCACCTCCGCGCACCCCAACATCCGCGTGTACCTCGACACCACGCTGCAGGAGATCGGGGGGTTCCGGGGGAACTTCACGGCCACCCTGCGCGGGGAGGGCGGCGAGAGCGTGCAGGTGGAGCACGGGGTCGCGGTCGTGGCCACCGGCGCCCGGGAGTACCGGGGCCCGGAGTGCGGGCTGGGCACCCACGCCGACATCGTCACGGCCCTGGACTTCGAGGAATTCCTCTACCGAAAGGCGGGGGGCAACGGCCACGACGACGCCTCCGCCCACCTCACCGCCCGGCCCCTCCCGGAGAGCGTGGCCATGATCCTGTGCGTGGGCCCCGCCGAGCGGTTCTGCGCGCGCACCTGCTGCACCACGGCCATCAAGAACGCCCTCGTCCTGAAGGAGCTCAAGCCGGACGCCGAGATCACCCTTCTCTACAAGGACGTGCGCACCTACGGCTTCAAGGAGCGCCTGTACACCGAAGCCCGCCGCCGCGGGGTGCATTTCCGGCGCTACGACGAGGCGGATCCGCCCCGGGTCTCGGTGGAGTGGAGCTCGGTGAAGCTGGACTACCGGGACGCCGGGTCGGGAAAGTCCGTGACCCTGCGGCCCCAACTGCTGGTGCTCGCCGAGCCCATGGTGCCCCACGCCGACGCCGGAGAGCTCGCCACCCGCCTCAAGGTGCCCCTGGACGGGGACGGCTTCTTCCTGGAGGCGCACGTGAAGCTGCGCCCGGTGGACTTCCAGTCCGACGGCTTGTACCTCGCGGGCCTCGCGCACTACCCCAAGTTCCTGGCCGAGTCCATCGCCCAGGCCCAGGCCGCGGCGGCCCGTGCGGCCACGGTGCTCTCCAAGGACCTGCTCCACGCCGAGGGGATCGTGGCCCACGTGGACCAGGAGAAGTGCGTGGGGTGCCTCACCTGCGTGCGGGTGTGCCCCTACGAGGTCCCGAAGATGCAGGCCCAGGCCGTCGGGGTCGGGGGGACCGCGGGGGCTGCCTACGTGGAGCCCGCCACCTGCCACGGCTGCGGCGTGTGCGCCGGCGAGTGCCCGGCCAAGGCCATCCAACTGGCCCACTACACCGACGCCCAGGTGGGCGCCATGGTGGAGAACCTCTTCGAGGGGCAGGCCCACTACCACGGCAAGCCGGCCGGCGAGACCGCAGCTGGGGGATGTTAGAACCGTCTCAAGAAAAGGTTCCCGTACCTACGAGGAGGCCGAGATGAGCGAGTTTGCCCCTGGGATCGTCGCCTTCTGCTGCCACCACTGCGCCTACGGCGCGGCGGACCTGGCCGGCGCCATGCGGATCGCCTACCCGGACTCGATCCGGGTGGTGCGCCTCCCGTGCACCGGCAAGCTCGACGCGGCCCACGTCCTCTCCGCCTTCGAGCACGGAGCCGACGGGGTGATGGTGGCCGGCTGACTGGAGGGCGACTGCCATTACCTGGAAGGTAATACGAACGCGAAGAGAAGAGTCCGGTACATCTCCCAGCTCCTGGACGAGATCGGAGTAGGCGGCGGGAGGGTGCGCATGTTCAACCTCTCCTCGGCCGAGGGGGCCCGCTTTGCCGAGGTGTGCACGGAAATGACCGAGGCCGTCAAGGCCCTGGGGCCGAGCCCGTTGGGACGGAATCTGGACGGGATGACAGGATCGACGGGATCGGAGAGCGGAACGCGGAAGGCCGCAGAGGATGGGAGCGCGGAGGCGGCACCTTAGGCAGATCCGGCCGTCTCCGGTTCATCCTGT
Source organism: uncultured Thermodesulfobacteriota bacterium (assembly GCA_964647795.1). Taxonomy (GTDB): domain Bacteria; phylum Desulfobacterota; class Deferrisomatia; order Deferrisomatales; family JACRMM01; genus JBFLZB01. The sequence continues at coordinate 2,975 of CAZYJP010000181.1, read as the reverse complement.
GATCCTGTCCAAGAACAAGAGGTTTCCCATGATCGTTGCCGAGCAAAAGCCCCTGGACGAGATCCTGGCGATGACCGCCGGCACCCGGGACGTGCTGATCCTGGGGTGCGGCACCTGCGTGACCGTGTGCTTTGCGGGCGGGGACAAGGAGGCCGAGATCCTCGCCTCGTCCCTGCGCATGAAGTCCCAACTGGCCGGCGCTGCCCAGCAGGTGACGCACGCCACCGTCCAGAGGCAGTGCGAGTGGGAGTACCTGGACGCGGTCGGCGAAGCGATCCGGGGGGCCGGGGCGGTGGTCTCCCTCGCCTGCGGCATAGGAGCCCAGGCGATCGTGGAGCGGTTTCCCGAAGCCCGAATGGTCCCGGGCCTCAACACCCGCTTCTACGGGCTCCCCACGACCCACGGCGTGTGGGAGGAGCGGTGCGCGGGGTGCGGCGACTGCGTGCTGGACTATACCGACGGCATCTGCCCGGTGGCCCGCTGCTCCAAAGGCCTCCTCAACGGCCCCTGCGGCGGCACCAACAAGGGCAACTGCGAGGTGGACCCGAACATCCCCTGCGCCTGGAGGCTGATCGTGGAGCGCATGGAGAAGCTGGGCCATCTGGCCCGACTCGAGGAGGTGCACGCCCCCAAGAACTGGCAGGCCGCCCGGGACGGCGGCCCCGGGCGCATCGTGCGCGAGGACTTGGTGCGCGAGCGCGACCGCGAGGCCTTGGGGCTGAGGGAGGAGGCGCAGGCGGGGGCGTGACGGGCGGGCGGCTTGACGGGCGGGCGGCTTGACGGGATGAAGGGATCGACGGGCGGTCAGGGCAAGAGCAAAGTCTTTGGACGGGATAACGGGATGAACGGGATGGGCTGGCGACAGGAAAAGGATGGCAGGGGACGAGCACCTGAGACCCGTCTGAAGCGTCTTTGTTCGGGCCATCCCGTTATCCCGTCCAAGAACGTCCTCCTGGTGCTTCCATGGGAGAAGGCACGATGAGCGAGGCCAGCGTCCAGAGCAACCTGCAGAGGGTCTTCGAGTCCGGGGCGTTCGCGGTCACCGGCGAGCTCGGTCCCCCGAAGGGGGCCGAACCCGGGGTCATCCGGGAGAAGGCCCGGCTGCTGCGCGGAGCGGTGGACGCGGCCAATATCACCGACAACCAGACCGCGGTGGTGCGGATGTCCTCCATCGCCGCGGGGCTCCTGGCGCGCGACGAGGGCGTCGAACCGGTGGTCCAGATGACCTGCCGCGACCGGAACCGCCTGGCCATTCAGGCCGACTTGCTGGGCGCCTGGGGGTTGGGGCTCCGGAACCTCCTGTGCCTCACCGGCGACCACCAGACCTTCGGCAACCACCCCACGGCCAGGAACGTGTGGGACGTGGACTCGATCCAGCTCGTGAAGATGATGGCCGAGATGCGGGACAAGGGTCTCTTCGCCAACGGCGAGGAGCTCGAGGGCGAGCCGCCCCGGTTCTTCCTGGGGGCGGTGGAGAGCCCGTTCGCCGACCCCATCGCGTACCGACCCTTTCGGGTGGCCAAGAAGGTCCGTGCCGGCGCGCGCTTCCTCCAGACCCAGTGCATCTACAACATGCCGCGGTTCAAGGAGTTCATGGCCCGCCTGGGGGACTTGGGGCTCCTGGACACGGTGTACGTCATGGCCGGGTTGAGCCCGCTGAAGGGACCGGGGATGGCCAAGTACATGGCGGCCAACGTGCCCGGGATCGACATGCCCGACGAGGTGGTCGAACGGCTCACCCAGGCCGGCCGGGGCATCGACGACAAGGCGGAGAAGTCCAGGGCGTGGCGAGCCGAGGGCGTGCGGCTCTGCATCGAGCAGATCCAGGAGGTCCGGGAGATTCCCGGCGTCGCCGGGGTGCACGTGATGGCCATCGAGTGGGAGGAGGCCGTGCGGCCCATCGTCGAGGGCGCGGGGCTCCTGCCGCGTCCGCAGCCGATGCCGACCGCGGCGTTGGGAAGCTAGGGACCCGGGATGCTGCGAAGACGCGTGGATCGGGTTGGATCGGGGCGACCCGACACCCGGGTACGCACTCCCTGGAAGGAGTCTCCATGACCGCACAGTGGAGCGCGTCTCTCGCCGAGAGGGTCGAGCAGGCCACCCACCAGAACGCACACCTCTGCTATCAGTGCCTGCGGTGTTCCGCCGGGTGCCCGGTGGCCGGGGAGTTCGACGTGCTGCCCAGCCAGGTCATGCGGGCCGTCCAGGAGGGGGACGAATCCGTGGCGGGGAGCCGCACCGTCTGGCTGTGCGCCTCGTGCCAGACCTGCAACACCCGATGCCCCCAGGGTCTCGACATCCCGGGCATCATCGACCACTTCCGCCAGCAGACCCTCGACCGCGCCTCCGTGCCCGAGACGGCGCGCTTTTTCAAGGCCTTCCTGCGAAACGCCCGGCTCTTCGGTCGAGTCTACGAGGCCGGGCTGATGGGCGAGCTCAACCTGCGCGAGGGGAAGCCCTTTCGCGACCTGGGGATGGGCGTTCGGATGATCCGCAAGGGGAAGATCCGGCTCGTGCCCGATTTTGCCAGAAATCCCCGAAAGGTGGAGGCCGTGGCTCCGGCGCCTGGCCGGGTCGCCTATTACCCCGGCTGCTCCCTCCACTCCACCGGTGCGGCCTTCGACCGGTCCTTCCGGGCCGTGGCCGAGGCCGTGGGGCTCGAGGTGCTGGAGATCCCGGGCTGGACCTGCTGCGGCACGACGCCCTCCCACGGAGCGGACCCGGTCCAGGCCGTGAGCATGCCGCTACGGAACCTGGCCATTGCCGAACGGATGGGGCTCGACCGGGTGGTTGCTCCCTGCGCGGCGTGCTACGGCCGGTTCCAGACGGCCCTGCGGCATTACCGGCAGGGCGGGAAGCTGGCCGACCAGGTGGACGGCGCACTGGGCCGTGAGTACGGGGACGGGGTTCGGGTGCTGAACGCGGTCGACCTCCTCGGAGGGATCGCCGCCGAGACCTGGGAGCAGAAGGTCTCG
>CAZYJP010000180.1:0-5434 GCA_964647795.1 uncultured Thermodesulfobacteriota bacterium | reverse complement strand
CCGGGCGCCGCCCCACGGCCGCCCCTACCATGCCCGTCTATGCCGGCTTCAGGCGCCCCTCCAGCCCTTCGAGCTGGGCCCAGAGACGGTCGGGCAACCTCCCCCCGAAGCTGCCGAAATGGGTTCGGATGCTCCCCACCTCCTCGAGCCACGCGCCCCGGTCGACCCGCAGCAGCTCCTCCATGTCCGCATCGGGCACGTTCAGGCCGGTTCGGTCCACCGCGTCCAGGGTGGGAAGGTACCCGATGGGCGTCTCCACGGCCCTTCCCTTCCCCTCGGTGCGCTCGAAGATCCAGCGAAGGACCCGGCTGTTCTCCCCGAAGCCCGGCCAGAGCCACCGCCCCTCCGGCGTCTTCCGGAACCAGTTCACGTAGAAGATCTGGGGGAGCTTTTCGGGCCCGGTCCGCCCCGGCATGGAGAGCCAGTGCCGGAAGTAGTCGCCCATGTGGTACCCGCAGAACGGCCGCATGGCCATCGGATCCCGGCGGAGCGCGCCCACCTTGCCGGTGGCCGCGGCCGTCGTCTCGCTGCTCGCGATGGCCCCCAGGAACGTGCCGTGGTCCCAGTCGAAGGCCTGGTGCACCAGGGGGACGACGCTCGCCCGGCGGCCGCCGAAGAGGATGGCCGAGATCGGCACTCCCCGGGGGTCCTCCCAGGCCGGATCGATGGCCGGGCACTGTCCCGCCGGGGCCGTGAAGCGGGCATTCGGGTGGGCCGCGAGCCGGCCGCATCCGGGGGTCCAGGGCTCGCCTCGCCAGTCCGTCAGCCGAGGCGGCTCGACGTCGGACATCCTCTCCCACCACACGTCCCCGTCCGGGGTCTCGGCCACGTTGGTGAAGATGGCGTTGCGGGTCATGCTGAGCATGGCGTTCGCGTTGGACTCCATCGACGTCCCCGGCGCCACCCCGAAGAACCCATACTCGGGGTTGATCGCATAGAGCCTGCCGTCGTCCCCGAACTTCATCCACGCGATGTCGTCCCCGACGCACTCCACCTTCCAGCCGGGCAGCGTGGGGATCAACATCGCCAGGTTGGTCTTGCCGCAGGCGCTGGGGAAAGCCCCGGCGAAGTACTTCTTCTTCCCCTCGGGGGAGGTCACCCCCACGATCAGCATGTGCTCGGCGAGCCACCCACCGTCCCGGGCCATGGCCGAGGCGATCCTCAGGGCGAAGCACTTCTTCCCCAGGAGGGCGTTCCCCCCGTAGCCGCTCCCGTAGGACCAGATCATGCGCTCCTCGGGGAAGTGCACGATGTACTTGCGCTCGCCGTCGCAGGGCCACGGCACGTCCGGGCGCCCCCGCTCCAGGGGCATGCCGACGCTGTGGAGACAGGGGACGAATTCCCCCTCCGGGCCCAACACGTCCAGGGCCCCCCGGCCCATCCGGGTCATGATCCGCATGTTGACGGCCACGTAGGGGGAGTCCGTGAGCTCCACGCCGATGTGGGCGATCCGCGACCCGAGAGGCCCCATGCTGAAGGGGATCACGTACATGGTCCGTCCGCGCATCGCGCCCCGGAACAGCCCCTGCAGCATGGATTTCATCTCTCCGGGGTCCCGCCAGTTGTTCGTCGGGCCCGCCTCATCCGGGCTGCGGGAGCAGATGTACGTCCGGTCCTCCACGCGGGCCACGTCCCCGGGATCGGAGCGGCACGCGAAACTGTTGGGGCGCTTGGCCGGGTCGAGGCGTCGAAAGGTGCCCGACCGGACCATCAGCTCGCACAGGGAGTCGTACTCCTCCTGCGACCCGTCGCACCAATGGACGGAGTCCGGCCGGCACAGCTCCGCCATCTCCCTCACCCAGGCCTCCAATTTGGCGTTGGTCGTCATGATTCACCTCATGGAATTGGGATATCCCTCGGGCCCCTTTGTAACAGTTCGCACCCGGGCAGGCAACCCGCTTCCCTGAGAGCATCCCTGAGAGCCCGGCCCGCCGCCCAGACGCGCGGGCACGGTTCCCCCATCGGCCAGGGGGGGTTCCCCGGACGCACCTCCCTTTTGCGAGGTGTGTCGTCCTGGAGTAACCTGATGTCCGGAAGCGGCATCCAAGGCGCATAACGAACGCACGACAGCCCAAGGAGGATCCGATGATCCAGATCACCGACAAGGCGCGGGAGAAGCTCCTGGAATCCGTGAAGGAGCACGGCGACAACCCTGCCGTGCGCATCTACGTCGCGGGTTCCGGGTGAGGGGGGCCCTCCTGGGGCCTGGCTCTGGATGAGCCGTCAGAAGAGGACGAAGTGAAGGCAGAAGAGGGTTTTCGGCTGATCATGAGCCGCAGCCTTCTCGGTCAAGTCGGCGAAGTGGAGGTGGACTACCTGGCCGGCCCCTTCCGCAGGGGTTTCAATGTGAAAGCCGCGTCCCAGGACAGCGGCTGTTCCTCCGGAGGCTGCGCCTGCTGAGCGGTCCGCCCGTGTGACACCCTCGTGCAAGGTGACGGGGCCCGCCGGCCCCGTCACCCGGGAGTGCCGCTCCGGCCCCCGAGCGGTCCGTGGCAGGAAACCCGTACCTCCTCCCGGTCACTCCCGGGGGCCCCTGCGGGCCAACAGGACTCGGGCCGGCCCGCCGTAATCCAGCACTCCCTGGGGCTCGATCCCCGCCCCCCTGAGCCAATGCTCCGCCTCCTCGATGCTGTAGGTGCGCCCGCGGGCCGTGGCCACGAGCATGTGCACCCCAAAGAGCGAGGCGGGGGCAGGCCTGGTGCGGTCCGGTTCCAAAAAATGGTCGTGCAGGGCCAGGATGCCCCCCTCCAGGAGGACTCCGGATACCCTGCGGAACAGCGCCCGGACCTCTTCCTCGCCCAGCATGTGGATGATCTGGCTGGCCCAGACGAAGTCGTACCCCTCCCCCAGGGGGCTGGAGAGGAAGTCCCCTTCCACGAAGGAGACCCGCTCCGCGCCCGGCTTTCCCTGGAGGAACTCGCGGGCGATCTCGGAGGTGGGCGCGAGGTCGAAATGCACCGCTTCCAGTCCCGGCCATCGCTGGACGAAAGCCAGGGCGTAGTTGCCGGGACCTCCCCCGAGATCCAGGACACGGGTCCGTCCCTCCAGGGGCAGTCGGTCGGCCAGACCCGGTGCCAGGTCCCGGGTCAGGTTCTCCATGCCGAGGATGAAGTGCCGCATCCCCTCCGCCGTGGAGGGGAGCTGCTGGGTCTTTCGGCGAAAGGCGGGTCTCCCGGTTCGCCACGTCTCCCCCAACTCGTTCCAGTCCTCCCACGTGTTGTGCAGGTGCCGCAGGATCTCGCCCCGGTACTCGGGGGACCCCTGCACCAAGAAACGGCGGGCGGGCTCCGCGTTGCGGTACCCCGCCTCCCCCAACTCCAGCAGCCCTTGCCCCACAAGGGCGTCCAGGACGAGCCGCGTGGCCCGGGAGTCGAGGCCGAAGCGCTGGGCCACCTCGGCCGCGCCCGACTCCCCGTGAGCCAGGAGGTCGAACACCCCCACATCCAGGGCCTCCAGGAGAAGCTTCGCCGGCTGGAACCCTGCGGCCATCGAGCGCAGCGCTTCGAATGTCATGGGCACCTCACGGAGGGAGGGAACGAAAACGCCACTGTAGCCGAGGCCCGCACGGGGGCAAGGCATTCCCGATTCGGCGACCCCAGGTCCACCCCGGCCCGGCCAGGCCGGCGGACAGGCGGCGAACGGGTTCTCAAACCAGAGGGGTGTGGAGCGGAGTCGGCCTTCGGCCGAAGTCGCGGCCGGGAGCCCGCTCCCACAGGAACCAGACCCAAGACCGCGGGGTTCCGGATGGGGGCTCCCTCCCGGGGGCGATGGGCCCGACAGGCCATCCGGGGGCGACGCCCTCCCCCACGATTCACCATAGAACCGCGCGTCGTGGTCAGCGCCGGGGGTCAGCGCCGGGGGTGTCTGCGCCGGGGGTTACCCGGCACCACCAAGTGCTGTACCCTCTTCCGCATTGCAATCGGGCGCGGCTGCCCGGGCGGGCGCGACGGTAACGCGGGAGGAGGCGATCGGGATGCGGGTTCTCGTCACGGGGGGAGCGGGGTACATCGGAAGCCACACCTGCGTGGAGCTGCTCCAGGCCGGGTGGGAGGTGAGCGTCGTCGACAACCTCTCCAACAGCCGGGAGGAGTCGCTCCGCCGGGTCCGGGAGCTCACCGGGCGGGAGCTCTCCTTCGCGAAGCTGGACCTGCTGGACCGGGAGCGGCTCCGGGAGGTGTTCCGCCGCGCCTCCTTCGACGCCGTGATCCACTTCGCGGGGCTCAAGGCGGTGGGGGAGTCGGTGACGATCCCCCTGCGCTACTACCACAACAACATCACGGGAACCCTCGTCCTGTGCGAGGTGATGGCCGAGCACGGGGTGCGCGACCTCGTGTTCAGCTCCTCGGCCACGGTCTACGGGGACCCCCACGCGGTCCCCATCCGGGAGGACTTCCCCTTGGGGGCCACCAACCCCTACGGCCGCTCCAAGCTCATGATCGAGGAGATCCTCCGGGACCTCCACCGGGCCGAGCCCGCCTGGAACATCGCCCTGCTCCGCTACTTCAACCCGGTGGGCGCTCACCCCAGCGGCCGCATCGGCGAGGACCCCAACGGCATCCCGAACAACCTCCTGCCCTACCTGAGCCAGCTGGCCGTAGGGAAGCTCCCGGAGCTCCGCGTCTTCGGGGACGACTACCCCACCCCGGACGGCACGGGGGTGCGCGACTACCTCCACGTGGTGGACCTGGCGGTGGGGCACCTGAAAGCCCTGGAGAAGCTGCGGACGAACCCGGGTGCGGAGGTCTGGAACCTGGGGACGGGGCGCGGGTACAGCGTGCTCGAGATGGCGGCGGCCTTCGAGAGGGCCGCCGGGAGGAGGATCCCCTACCGCGTCGTGGACCGGCGGCCGGGGGACATTGCCGTGTGCTACGCGGACCCCGCAAAGGCCGCGGCGGAGCTCGGCTGGACGGCGAGCCGGGGTCTCGAGGAGATGGTCGCCGACACCTGGCGTTGGCAGGCCGCGAACCCGGAGGGGTATGGCGGGTGACGGGTGAACCGTGACGCGTGATCTGTGACGCGTGACGCGTCTTCATCACGCCCCCCCATCACGCCCCCCCGTCACGCCCTTCCATCACGCCCCCCCATCACGCCCTTCCATCACCCTCCTCCCCGTTCACAATCCGAACAGCCGGCGCAGGAACCGTCGTTCGGAGAGCTCGGGCACGTCCTCGCGGGGGTTCCCATGGCCCTCGACGGGCGGGGGCGGCGTCTCGCCGGGGACTTCCGACCCCGCTTCCGTCACGGGCTCTTCGGGGGCAGGGGAAGCCGGCGCCGAGGGTTGCCGGGGCGGCCCGGGCCGCTTCCCGGAGACTTCTCGGTGCCGCCGGATCAGGGTCACGAGCTGGCGGTGGAGGGACCTCACCGACTCGAGCTCTGCCCGAAGCCCGTCCGCGCCCCCTTCGATCTCCCCCAGCCGCCGCTCCAGGGCCGACAG
>CAZYJP010000179.1:0-5438 GCA_964647795.1 uncultured Thermodesulfobacteriota bacterium | reverse complement strand
GTGAACGGCCTGGCCCGCCGAGCTCTGGCGAGCGCCCTGGGGCGGGCCCGAAACCAATTTCCGACGGCGTGACCGACCACGAGGGCGTGGACAGAACATCCGGAAGACCGGGGCTGGGTTCCGTTCGATGGGCCGCCCCGCGGGCTCCGACAGATCCCTCCCGTGGAATCCGTCGACCCGTCACGAAGCGCTTCTCACCCCGGGCTCCCCGTGCATCCCCCACCCCAGCAAAGCCACCGGAGGCATCCATGGCCGCGGTCACCACCCAGATGAACCTGTGCCGGTATCCCCTGGACACCTGCGCCGACATGATCTACCGAAACGCGCTCCTCTACCCGGACCGGGAAGCCTTCGCCTGGAAGGGGGCCCGGGTCACCTTCGCCGAGTACAACCGCCGCGTGAACCGGCTGGTCCGCGCGCTGGATGCCGCCGGGCTCGTCAAGGGCGACGTGGTGGGGACCTTCTGCTGGAATCGGATCGAGGTGGCCGACGCATACGGCGCGGCGATGAAGGGCGGGTTCGTGGTGGCGCCGTTTAACGCCCGCCTCCAGTCGGAAGAGATCGTCTCGGTGATTCGGGACTCCGGCGCCACCGTCCTGCTCGTAGACCCGGAGTGTGCGGCAGTGCTGGAGCCGGTGCGAAACCAGTTGCCGCAGATTCGTCACTGTCTCAGCGTGGGGGGCGAGGTGCCGGGTCTGCCGGACTACGACGCGTGGACCGCCCCCCACCCCGCGGAAGAGCCGGACGTCCGCGTCGGCGAGAATGATCCTTACCTGATCATCTACACGAGCGGCACCACGGGCACTCCGAAAGGGGCGCTCTACACCCAGCGCCAGCGGCTGGAGAACACGCGCGTCCAGGTCTTCTCCCTGGACATCCGACCGACCGACCGGAACCTGCTCATCCTGCCCCTCTTTCACATCGCGGCATCCGTGGTGTGGACCTTCTTCTACGCGGGGGCGACGACGATTCTCTCGTCCATGCGGTCCTTCAGCCCCGAGGAGACCCTGAGAGAAATCGCGGCGGAGCGGGCCACGTTCATCCACATCGTCCCCACCCAGCTCGTGGGGTTCCTCGCGTCCGCCGAGCTGCAGCGGCACGACCTCGGCAGCCTCCGGAGCATCTTCTACGCAGCCTCCCCCATGCCCGTGGAGCTTCTGCGCCGGGGGATGGAGGCCTTCGGTCCAATCTTCATGCAGGCCTATGGCCAGTCCGAGTCGGGTCCGGACATCACCTTCCTCTCCCGGAGCGACCACCAGGTCCTCGACGGGCCTCCCGAGCGACAGAGGGTGCTGGCGTCTGCGGGCCGCCCGCGTCCCGGGGCACATCTCCGGATCGTCGATACCGAGGGCCGCGACGTGGGCCAGGGCGAAGTCGGGGAGATCATCGTGAAGAGCAAGGCGGTGATGGCCGGGTACTGGCGAAAGCCCGAGGAGACGGCCGCCACCCTCGTCGACGGCTGGCTCCACACCGGGGACATGGGCTACGGGGACGAAGACGGCTACGTCTACATCGTCGACCGGAAGAAGGACATGATCATCTCCGGCGGGGAGAACGTCTACCCCCGCGAGGTGGAGGAGGTGCTCTACCGGCACCCGTCGGTGGAGGAGGCCGCCGTGATCGGCCTGCCTGATCCCCGCTGGATCGAGCGGGTCCACGCGATCGTGGTGCTGAGGCCGGGAGAGGCGGCCACCGCCGAAGAGATCCGCAGCTTTTGCAAGCAGCACCTGGCGGGCTACAAGGTCCCCAAGTCGGTGGAGATCACCGCCTCCCTGCCCAAGAACGCCACCGGGAAGATTCTCAAGAAGACCCTGAGGGAGGCGCGTTCGACGCCGTAACGCTGACTGAGAGGGAGCGCGGGCTCTCGTCCTCGGCCATCGGGAACTGCGGGCCGGGGACCGTTTGACACCCCTGTCCCCCGAGGCTAGGCTTCTCGCCTCATCCCGCGCAGGAGGTGCGACCATGGCCGTCTCCGTCTCGGTACACCCCCAGAGCCCCCAGGGCCGGCACATCGCCCGGGCGGTCGAGGTGCTCCGGGACGACGGGGTGGTGGTCTACCCCACCGACACCGTGTACGGCCTGGGGTGCGACATCACGAGCAAGCACGGGGTCGAGCGCATCGTGCGCATCAAGGGCCGCGACCCCAAGAAGCCCATGAGCTTCGTCTGCGCCGACCTGACCCACATCGCCCGCTACGCCCGGGTCTCGAACTTCGCCTACCGCATCCTCAAGCGGTTCCTCCCCGGCGCCTACACCTTCGTGCTGGAGGCGAGCCGAGAGGTGCCCAAGATGCTCCTCACGAAGCAGAAGACCGTGGGCATCCGGGTGCCGGACCACCCGGTGGCGCTGGCTCTGGTGCGGGAGCTCGCCAACCCGGTGCTCTCGACGAGCGCGAACCGCGGCGGCGAGGAGCCGATCAACAACCCGGCCGAGATCGCGGAGATCCTGGGAAAGGAAGTCGACCTGATCCTGGACTGCGGGGTGCTGCCCCAGGTGCCCTCCACCGTGATCTCCCTGGTGGGGGACGAGATCCAGGTGCTCCGGGAGGGCGCCGGGGATGCGTCATTCTTCCTCGCCGGGGGCGTGGGCTGAGCCCGCAGCAGAGGCCCGACCCCCCATCGGATCACGCCATGGCACCGGCCTCCCCGCGCTCCCTGGCCCTCCGGGGTTTCTTCTACCCCTACCACGGCCTGAGGTTCCTCTTCACCCATCCCGGGCTCCTGCGCTACGTGGCTGTGCCGGTAGTCGTGAACACCCTGCTCTATACGGCTCTGGTCTGGTTTGCGGGCTCGCGCTTCGGGCGCTGGGTGGAGGCGCTGCTGCCCCAGGGCGACGCGTGGTACTGGACGTTGGCCTCCTACGCCCTCTGGGTCGCCTTCGCCGTGGTGCTGTCGCTGATCGTCGTCTTCACCTTCACCTTGCTGGGCAACCTGCTGCTGGAACCCTTCAACGACCTCCTCTCGGAGAAGGTCGAGACGGCGTACACCGGGAACCGTCTGAAAGAGCCCTTTCGCCTGGAAATTCTCCTGACGGACGCGGGGCGTTCCTTCACCGCGGGCCTTCGGCGGAGGGCCTTGTATCTGCCGGGCTTCGTCGTCCTTGCGGTCGGAAGCTTCTTCTTCCCCCCCTTGATGGCGGTCCTCACCGTGTACATCGCGTTCTTCCTGGGGTGGGAGTATCTCGATTACCCCATGGACCGTTGGCGCCTCGGCTTCGCGGCCAAGAGGAACACGGCGTGGCGAAACCTGACCGTCTTTCTCAGCTTCGGCGCCGGCGCGTACCTGCTGCTCCTGATCCCGCTCCTGAACTTCCTCGCGATCCCGGTGTGCGTGGCGGGCGCCACCCTGCTCTTCTGCGATCTTCGTGCCGGCGGCCGGCTCCCCCCGCAGGCCGCCGGGGACCGGGACGAGGGGACCGCCGGGCTCCCGGAGCGCCGCTGAGATGGTGCGAGACGGCGAGTTTGCCTCCGTGGTCTCCGACTGGAAGAGCCGCTACGCCCCCAAGGTCGTGACGCGGGAGGCGGCCCTCTCCCGCATCCAGAGGGGCGGCAAGATCTTCGTGGGGTCCGCGTGCGCCGAGCCCCAGTACCTGGTGGAAGGGCTCGCCCAACGGGCGTCCAACCTGGCGGACTCCGAGATCCTCCACATCCTCACGTTGGGCATCGCGCCCTACACCGACGAGAACCTCGCCAGGGTCTTCCGCCACAACGCCTTCTTCATCGGCGACAACACCCGCCGGGCGGTGGCGGAGGGACGGGCCGACTACACCCCGGTGTACCTCTCCGAGCTCCCCCAGCTCTTCCGAAGCCGAAGGACCCGGGTCGACGCCGCCCTGATCCAGGTCACCCCTCCCGACCGCCACGGCTTCGTGAGCCTAGGGGTGAGCGTCGACGTGACCAAGGCCGCAGTGGAGTCGGCCAAGCTGGTCATCGCCGAGGTCAACCCGCGGATGCCCCGCACCCTCGGAGACTCCTTCATCCCCGTGGACCGGATCGATTTCCTCGTGGAGCACGCCACGCCGGTGATCGAGTACCTCCAGCCCACTCCCGACGAAGTCGCCGAGCGCATCGGCCGCAACATCGCCCGGCTGGTGGGCGACGGGTCCACCATCCAGATCGGCATCGGCTCCATCCCGAACGCGGCGGTCCACGCCCTGCGGGACAAGCGCGACCTGGGGGTGCACACCGAGATGTTCTCGGACTGGCTCCTGGAGCTCGTGCGGGCCGGGGCCGTCACCAACCGGAGGAAGACGCTCCACCGGGGCAAGGTCATCGCCTCGTTCTGCATGGGAACCCAGGAGCTCTACGACTTCATCGACAACAACCCGATGGTGGAGTTCCACCCCAGCGAGTACACCAACGACCCCTTCGTGATCGGCCGCAACGACAACATGGTCTCCATCAACACGGCCCTGGAGATCGACCTCACCGGCCAGGTCTGCTCGGACTCCATCGGCCATCAGTTCTACAGCGGCATCGGCGGCCAGGTCGACTTCATCCGCGGCGCGGCCCGGAGCGAGGGGGGGAAACCCATCATCGCCCTGCCCTCCACAGCCCGGGGAGACGCGGTGACCCGCATCGTGCCCCAGCTTTCCCCCGGGGCCGGGGTGGTCACGACGCGGGCCTCGGCCCGGTACATCGTGACCGAGTGGGGCTACACCGACCTCCACGGGAAGACGATCCGCGAGCGCGCGATGGCGCTGATCAGCCTCGCCCACCCCAAGTTCCGGAAGGAGCTCCTGGAGGCGGCCAAGCGGCTGCACTACGTCTACCCGGACCAGATCATCCCCACCTCCCTCGACCTCTACCCCGAGAAATACGAGGGGCGCACGGTGCTGGCGGGCCGGGAGGTGCTGGTCCGCCCGGTCCGCTCCACGGACGAGCCGCTGCTCAAGGACCTCTTCTACAGCCTCTCGGACGAGTCGATCTACCGGCGCTACTTCAACGTCATCAAGTACATGCCCCACGAGCGCCTCCAGGAGGAATTGGACCTGGACTACCAGACCCGCATGGCCATCGCCGCCGTCGTGGAATACGACGGGGTCGAGGAGATGGTCGGCCTGGCGCAGTACGTCCTGGACGAGTCCACCAACTTCGCGGAGGCGGCCTTCCTGGTGCGCGACGCGTGGCAGGGCAAGGGGCTCGGGAACCACCTGGTGGGCACCCTCGTGAAGATCGCCCAGGACAAGGGGATCCGGGGCTTCACCGCCGAGGTCATGCCCGAAAACCGCGCCATGCTCCATCTCTTCTACAAGCTCGGTTTCACGGTGGAAAGCCGGCTCGAGGAGGGGGCCTATCACCTCGAATTCCACATCTGACAGAGCCCCGGGGTTTCCCCGGGAGGCGGGAGCGATGCCCTCCCGCCAACCCGACGGGTGGGAGGAGGCACTCCCCTTCCCCGGAGAGCCCCACGCCGCCCGCCCGCGAGCGCGCCTGTGGT